>NZ_JBEXOT010000010.1:0-176966 GCF_040611675.1 Streptomyces sp. NPDC006551 | reverse complement strand
CGGGGGCGCCCACACCCCCGCCGAGCCCGGCCCGGGGGCCGGCCCGGGCCGGAGCGGCGGTGACCAGGCTCCCCACGGTCAGGGCGGCGGGAAGGGCGAGAGCGGCACCGAGCAGGCTGCGGCGGTTCTGGGACATGGTCGATCGACTCCTTGACGAAGCGTGAGAAGACAGGGGAAGAGAAGAGGCGGCGGTGGTGTCAGCGCCAGACGGCACTGAAGCTGTCCAGCTGCGCCCAGGTGATGACGTTGTCGCCGCTCCCGCCGTAGACCCGCAGCTGGCGGTCCGTGCTCGCCTCGACGCGGGCGACGCACACGCCGCTGGTGTTGTTGCGGGGCACGGTGGCGCGCGCGGTCATGGTCGGGGTCAGTGAGTCGGGCAGCGTGGCGATGACGGTGTCGGTGGCGAAGGAGCCCTTGACGCCTCCGCTGAGCTGGAGGGTCGTGGTGCCGGCGATACCGATCAGCCGGCCCTTGGGAGCGTTCTGGTCGGCGGTGACACCGGCGGCCAGGGTGAGCGGCTGCCAGTCGGTGAGGACCTTCACACCGTCGATCTCCGGGGCCCCGGACAGGAACATGATGGTGCAGGTGCGCGGGCCTTCCAGCTCGCCGGCGAAGCCGAAGTAGAGGTGCGGCACCCCGTCGCGCAGCGCGACGGTCATGCCCTCGGGCTCGCGGAAGGACAGGCCGGGCGCGGCCACGCACAGCCGCTGGTCCAGGATGGCGCCGGTGGCCCAGTCGACGGCCGTCAGGTAGGTGTTGCCCGGCGGCGGGTTCTCGGGATAGTGGACGGGGTCGATGGGCATGCCCGAGAGCATGTACAGGACGCCGTCGTGGGAGGTGTAGCCCTGGAACCAGCCGTTCTGGTCGGGGTGCGGGATGCGCTGGATCGGCTCCCATACGCCGGCAGACGCCTTGGCCAGGTCGTACCGCTCGAAGTAGTTCTTGTCGTCGACGGTGAAGCGGACGACGAGTTCGTCGGCGCTGCGGTCGATCGTGCAGGTGACGAACTCTGCGCCGGGCGCGGGCGAGTACGGCGCGGCGTGGAGCGAGGAGCCGTGGTCGAGGACCGTGCCCGATCGGAACTCGAAGTGGGTGACCGCCGTACCGAAGCCCTGCTTCTTGCCGTTGGGCTTGGACGCGGTCTCGGTCCACAGGCGGACGACCCCGGCCCGGTTCTCCATGCCGAAGTTGACGCCGTGGCCGAAGCCGCGCAGATACATGTGTCCGGTGATCGCGCCGGACCGGTTCAGCCGGGTGACGCACAGGTCGCCGTGCTCGTTGCGGACGGCGTAATCGAGGGGCGCGGGCTCACCGGGAAGCTGGATCCCGCCCCCCATCAGCTGGGTGACGAAGATGTCGCCCGACACAGGGTCGAAGCCGAACGCCTGCATGACCGTGCCGTTCTTCAGCGGGCGCCGGTGGAGCAGTTTGCCCACCGGTCCCGCGAGGTCTATCCGTCCTTCGATGGTGACGCTCAACGCTGCCGCTCCTCGGTGTACTTCCGGCGCTTCCCGCCGAGAGAGGCGCAGTCTGCCAAATGGGGCCCGGGCGGTCGGGGGCGGGTGTCGGACACGCACGGCGGGCGTGGGTATTCTTCGCGCCGGGCGGCCGGGGGGCCGCCTCCGGCAGGGGGGACTCACATGGCGTGGGGCAGGGAACGGGCGCGGATGGTGGCGACCGGGGACGACCACAGGGTGACACCCGCGGAGCTCTTCTTCGACCTGGTGTTCGTCTACGCGATCACTCAGGTCACCGCCCTGATGGCGGCCGCTCCCTCGCCCGTGCGGGTGGTCGGCGCGATGGTCGTCCTCGCGCTGCTGTGGTGGTGCTGGTGCTGCTTCGCCTGGCTGGGAAATGTCGTACGGGCCGACTCCGGCGCCCTGTTCGCGGTGCTGGTCACCGTCATGACCGTGGTCCTGATCGTGTCGCTCGCCGTCCGCCAGGTCTTCGCGGACGCCCCCGGAGGTCTGTCGGTCCCGCTGCTGTTCGTGCTCTGTTACGGCGCCGTGCGCGTCCTGCATCTGGTCGCGTACCGGCTCTCCAGCCCGGGGGACGCGGTGCTGCGGGCCACGCTGCGGCGCACCGCGCTGGCGTCCGTGCTGCCGCCGCTGGTGCTGCTGCTCATCGGGAGCGCGTACAGCGGCACGGTTCAGCTCGCCCTGTGGCTGGGGGCCGTGGTCGTGGACTACGGCGGGATCTATGTCACCGGGTCGTCCGGCTGGCGGGTCAACGCCCCCGCGCACTTCGCCGAGCGTCACGGCCTGATCGTGATGATCGCGCTCGGTGAGTCGATCATCGCCATGGGGACGGGGGTGTCCGGCTTCCCGCTCACCGCGGCGGTCCTCGGCGCCGCGGCCGCCGGGCTGCTGCTCGCGGCGGCGCTGTGGCGGCTGTACTTCCGGCAGCTCGGGGAGGCGGCCGAGCACGGGCTCCGCCGCCTCGGCGGCGACGAGCGCACCCGGTTCGCCCGGGACGTGTACACGTTCCTGCACCTGCCGCTGGTCGCGGGCGTCGTGCTCTGCGCCCTCGGGATGAAGAAGGTCCTCCAGCAGGTCGCCGACACGGGACACTACGGCCTCGCCGAGCCGCTGCACGGGGTGGTGGCCTGGTCGTTGACCGGGGGCGTCGGGGTGTTCCTGCTGGGCGCGGCCGCGATCGTGCTGCGCACGACCGGCCGCCGGCCGACGGCCCTCGCCGTTGGCGGGGTGTGCTGTGTGGCGGCCGGCCCGCTGGTGGGCCTGGTCCCCGCCCTGGTGGCGCTGGTGCTGCTCGCCTGCGTCCTGACGCTGCTCGTCGGACTGCACGGCCGGCGGGTGTCCACCGTGGTCACCGCTCCCGGCACCTGAGGCATGGGCCCACGGGCCGGTGACCGCGGGTCCGGGGCCTCGTCGTGCGGGCCAACGTGCCGGCGACGCCGGTCCGGGAGCTCGTGCGGGCCGCCGGACCGGGGGCCTCCTCTCGGGTCGATGACCGGCCCCCCTCGTGCGGGTCGCCGCCGTCGGCGTTCCGGTGGGCACCCCTGCCTCGCTCGCCGTCGCGCCGCGTGGCAGGCTCATGCCACCCATCAGGCCGAGGAGGAATCATCCGTCAGCGCTTCTGGGCGACCGTGTCGGTCGCCCTCACCCTTGTGCTCTCCGCGATCGCGCCCGCCGCCGCGGAGGAGGCTCCGCCGGTCGTCACCGGCGCCGTCTTCAACAACCCGAAGGGGACGGTGGCCGAACAGAACGCCGTCAAGGACCACATCATCGGGGCGATCAACGACACCCAGGGCGGACGCACGCTGCGGGCCGCCCTCTACGTCATGCAGGACCAGGACTACACCGACGCTCTCGTGGCGGCGCACGGCCGGGGCGTCAACGTACGTGTCGTCCTGGACCACAAGTCCGTCGAGGCTCCGAACCCGGCGCCCGCGCAGAACCTGATCAACGCCCTGGGCACCGACAGGACTCAGCCCTCCTGGGTCCGCGTGTGCACCAGCGGTGGCGCCTGCATAGCGACGGGCGGCACCAATCCGATCAACCACAACAAGTTCTTCACCTTCTCCCGCGTCGGCGACGCGGGAGTCGCCGAGGACGTGGTGATCCAGAGTTCCGCCAACCAGACGGCCTCCGCCACCACCCGGCAGTGGAACAACGCGTACACCGTCGTCGGCAACACCGCCCTGTACACGGCCTACACCGGCTACTTCAACGATCTCGCCGCCATGAGCAAGACGAGCGACTACTACCGGCAGGGCGAGGCCGGTGACGCCAAGTACTACTTCTTCCCGCAGCAGAGCGGCGACATCGTGCTCGGGTTCCTCGACAACGTCACCTGCACGGGGAACACGGTCGTCGGCACGGCCTCCCACAAGACCATCGTGAGGATCGCCGCCTGGGCCCTGCACCGGGACGCGATCGCCGCCAAGCTGCGCTCCCTCGCCGACCAGGACTGCTGGATCGAGGTCGTCTACAAGGATTCCAACGACCTCGCGACACTGCAGGGGCATCCTCGGATCAAGCCCTACCACCTCGACGCCGACGGCTACTTCGTCCACTCGAAGTACCTTCTCATCGAGGGCAACTACGCGGGCCACCCGGACACGAAGTGGACCTTCACCGGCTCGCACAACCTGGACGTCTCGTCCTTGAGGGAGAACGACGAGGCCCTCATCCGCGTGGCCGGTGCGGCGGCGCACGACGCGTACAAGGCCAACTTCCTGGCCATGCGGTCGGGAGCCGTCCTTCAATGACCGCCCGCCCAGGCCCGGCCGTACCGGCCCGGGCCTGGGACGGCGCGGTCACACGGTGGTCACCGCGCCATCTCGTACGCCCCGGCCAGCGCCTCGACGCGCTCCCACACGCGGCCCGAGCGGGCCTCGTCGACGACGGGACGCCGGACCGCGTCCAGGGCCCAGCGCTGCTGCTCCGCGGTGGCGGAGTCCTTGCCGTGGAGCTCGACGGCGTGCGAGGAGAAGTCGCGTACGAGGACGGCGAACAGCTCGTCCAGCACGTCCGCGTCCAGTCCGGTCAGACGCGCCTGCTCCAGGATCAGCTGGCCGTGGACGACGAGCGCGAAGAGCTGGCCGACCGCGAGGAGAAGGTCGAGGTCCCGGCTCTGCTCCTCGTCGGGCGCTGCCGTGGTGACGAACTCGCACAGGGCGTCCGCCTGCTCGCGGAAGCGGCCGACGTTGGGGACCTCGGCGTACGCGTCGTAGGCGGTGCGCCAGTCGTGGAAACGTACGGAGCCCAGGCCGCGGGCCGGTCCCTGCTGGAACAGGAAGGCGTCGTCGGCCGCGTCGAGCCGGGTGGGCACGGGCGCGTACTCGGCCGGGTTCAGCAGGTGATTGCGCATGAACTTCAGGATGAGCGCGAGGTTGACGTGGACCGTGCCCTCCAGCTTGGGCAGTCCCCGGATCTCGATCGCGGCCTGCGCGAAGTAGTTGTCCTTCTCGAAGCCCTTGGCCGCGATGACGTCCCACATCAGATCGATGACCTTCTCGCCCTCCGTGGTCACCTTCATCTTCGTCATCGGGTTGAAGAGCAGGTAGCGGCGGTCGTCGGGGCCGGCGGAGCGGAAGTAGTCGACGGCGCGGTCGCTGAACAGCTTCATGCCGACGAGGCGGACGTACGCGTCGGTCAGCTCGCGGCGCACGTGCGGGAAGGCGGTGACGGGACGGCCGTAGAGGATCCGCTGGTGCGCGTGGGTGACGGCCTCGTACATCGCGTGCTCGCAGATGCCGATCGAGGCGGTGCAGAGGTTGAACTTGCCGACGTTGACGGTGTTGAGTGCGGCGTCGAAGGCGGCGCGGCCGGTGTGCAGGACGTCCTCGGGCCCCACGGGGTAGTCCTCGAGGCGGAACTCGCTGACGTACTTCGACGAGTCGACGACGTTCTTCACCAGGTGGTAGGCCGGGTGGCGGCTGTCTGCGGCGAAGAAGACGTATCCGTCCGGTCCTTCGACGTCGGTGCGGCGGCCGAAGACGGAGACGAGTCCGGCGGCGTTGCCGTTGCCGATGTAGTACTTGGAACCGGTGGCACGGAAACCGCCCTGGCCGTCGGGCTCCAGAAGCATGTCGGTGGAGTAGATGTCGGCGCCGTGGGCCTTCTCGGAGAGGCCGAAGGCGAACACCTCGCCCTGGGAGAGGAGTTCGGCGGCGCGGGCACGGGCGGCGGCGTTGTCGCTCTGCCACACCGGCCCCAGGCCGAGGATGGTCACCTGCCAGGCGTACCAGTAGTCGAGCCCGTAGAAGCCGAAGATCTCGTTGAGGGCGGCGATCCGGGCGGTGTCCCAGCGCTTGTCGCCCTCCTCGCCGGCGGCGGAGGCGGGGGTGAGGAAGGTCGCGAACAGCCCTTCCTTGGCGGCGAACGCGAGGAAGTCGCCCAGCCAGGCACGGGAACGGTAGTCCTCGATCAGCCGGCGCTTGCCGCGGTCCTCGAACCAGTCGACGGTGGCGCGCAGCAGCCGGCGGGTCTCGGGGTCGAAGTGGGCCGGGTCGTACGTACGGGGGTTGAACAGCAGCGGGTCGGTCATGGTTGTCCGCCTTTCCGGCGTCGGGTCACGTCGAATCGGGTCAGGTCGAATCGAGTCGAGTCGGTTTCGATGGGTGTGGAGGTGCGGGCGATGAGGGTGCGCGGGGCGGCTCGCCCCGGCCTGCTCAGCGCTCGGTCGGGCCGAGCCGGCGGAGCGTGGCGAGTACGTCGTCGAGCCAGGCGAGCGTCATCCGCTCGTACGCGATGCCTCCGCGCAGCACCACGTGCTGGAGCTCCCGCCCCGCGTCGGGCGTCCCGGTGGGCCCTGGGGCGTGCGCTCCCGTGAAGTCCCGCAGCTCTCCGGCGAGATACCGGGCGAGCCGGTCGGTGTGCGCCTGGTGGTGCCGCTCGACCTCGCGGATCAGCGCGGCCGGGTCGTCGAAAGCCGCGCCGCGGATCTTCACGGCGAGGTCGTGGCGGACACTTTCGGGTTCGATCGGCTCGTGCAGCCACTGGGACAGGGCGTCCCGTCCGAGGGGGCCGACGGAGTACTCCTTCTTGTCCGGGCGGCCCTGCTGCGGCACCTCCCGGACGTCCACCCAGCCCTCGGCCTCCATGCGCTTGAGCACGCGGTAGATCTGCTGGTGGGTGGCGGTCCAGAAGTAGCCGATGGACCGCTCGAACCGCCGGGCCAGCTCATAGCCGGAGCCCGGCTTCTCCAGCAGCGACACGAGGATCGCGTGTTCGAGTGCCATGCCCCGATCTTCGTATGCAACGAGTTGCATACACAAGCGGCGCAGCTCGATGAGACACGACTCACCCCGCCGCGCGGGACGCGGGGCTCAGTCGCCCAGCGGGGTGTGGCCCGGTGGTACCGCTTCCCCGGCCGCGGGCCGGGCGGGCGGGGTGCCGTCGCCGAACGGCCGGCCGCCCAGTGCCGCACGGCCGTGCGGGGTGAGCCAGCCCGACAGGTCCGGGCCCGCCGGCACGATCCCGGTCGGGTTGATGTCCCGGTGGACCAGGTAGTAGTGCCGCTTGATGTGGTCGAAGTCGACCGTGTCACCGAATCCGGGCGTCTGGAAGAGGTCCCGCGCGTAGGCCCACAGGACGGGCATCTCGGACAGCTTCTCCCGGTTGCACTTGAAGTGACCGTGGTAGACGGCGTCGAAGCGGACGAGCGTGGTGAAGAGGCGTACGTCCGCCTCGGTGATCGTGTCGCCGACGAGGTACCGGGAGGTCTCGAGCCGCTCCGAGAGCCGGTCGAGACGGGCGAACAGACGGGAGAACGCCTCGGTGTACGCCTCCTGGGACCCGGCGAACCCCGCGCGGTAGACGCCGTTGTTCACGTCCCGGTAGACCGCCTCGTTCACCGCGTCGATCTCGGCGCGCAGCGCTTCCGGGTAGAGCGCCGGAGCGCCTTCGCGGTGGTACGGCTTCCACTGCGTCGACAGGTCGAGGGTGATCTGCGGGACGTCGTTGGTCACCACCTTCCCGGTCGGCACGTCCACGATCGCCGGCACCGTGACACCTCGGTCGTAGCCGGGGTCACGGGCGAGGTAGGCGTCCTCGAGCCGCTGGATGCCCAGCACGCTGTCACGGCCGCCGGGGTCCAGGTCGAACGTCCAGCTGCGCTCGTCGTGCGTCGGGCCCGCGACGGCCATGGACAGGGCGTCCTCCAGCCCGAGGAGCCGCCGTACGATGACCGCCCGGCCGGCCCAGGGGCAGGCCCGGCTGACCACCAGGCGGTACCGGCCCGGCTCCACGGGGAAGCCGTCCCGCCCGTCGGCGGTGATCCGGCTGGTGATGTAGCGGCTGTCGCGGGTGTACCCCCCGCCGGGGTTCACGTAGCTCACCTCGTGCCCCTACCCCCGGAGGCCCGCGCGACTCGGGGGCCACTCGAACGCCGTCTTCCACCTGCCGACCGATTCAGTACGCGGCCCTGCGGCCCTGGATGAAGGCGCGCAGCCGGGTCGTGTCGGCGGTCGTCCAGCCCTTGGGTGGGATCACCGCCGCCCATCCGTCCACCGCGCCGGCGCCGTAGCGGTGGCCGTGCGGTGCCTGGACGCCGTACGACACCGCCATGTCGACGGACGTCTGCCAGAAGGCGACGAACGGGAACCAGTCCATCTCGGGGGTGATGTCCGGGCCGAGGGGGTGGTCCAGCCACTCCGGGCGCTCCAGGAGGAGGTCGGGCGACCACCGGACGACGGGGTCGGAGGCGTTCTGGAGATGGACGGCGCGCGGGCGCTCCCACCGGGCCGGCGGTCGGGCGAGGTCCGCCCGCGGGAACTGGGCGAAGCGCACCCGCGCGCCGCCCTCGTACGTCGGCCGCCACACGGGGCTGCCGGGGTCGCGGTCGCGGCGGATCCGCTGGGAGATCGGGGAGAAGTCCGGGGCACCGAGCAGCAGGGCCCCGTCGGTCCGGGCGAGCAGGTCGTCGAGGCCGTCGAAGGACGCCTCGACGGCGTAGGCGCCGAGGCTCTCACCGGTGACGACGAGTGCGGGGCGCCGGTCGGCGGGCAGCGTGTCCAGCTCGGCGCGGACGGCGCGGACGAGTGCGCGGGTGGCCTGGCCGGCCTTCTCCTTGTCGACGAGGAAGGAGACCCAGCTGGGCAGGTACGAGTACTGGACGGCGACGATGGCGGTGTCGCCGTCGTACATGTACTCCAGCGGTTCGGCGACGTTGGGGTTGACCCAGCCGGTTCCGGTCGTCCCGGCGACGGCGAGGACCTCGCGGCCGAAGGCTCCGGTGCGGCGCAGTTCGCGTACGGCGAGTTCGGCCTGGGCCCGGAAGGGGCGGTCGTCCTCGAAGGCGGCGGGCAGCGCGGAGGGGATGTAGACCCGGACCGGGTCGCGGGCGGGGCGGCCGCTCCAGGCGGTGAGGCGGTCGCGGGTGGGGACGGCTCCGGTGAAGTTCCGGCCCTGGAAGCCGAGGTCCCGCCAGGGGATCAGGGAGCCGGGGCCGCCGGAGACGTACCGGGAGACGGGCCGCCGGATGCCGTCCTTCGTACCGCCGTTGGTGGCTTCCGCGATGCGGTCGGCGACGTCGACGATGCCGCGGTCGAAGACCACGTCTCGGACGCCGACGAGGACGGCGAGGGTGGACAGCAGCGCGCCGACGGCGAAGGCGACGGGCCGTGGCAGGAGCCGGGCCAGCGCGCGGATCAGCGCGGCCGAGCCGAGGCGGACGGCGCGGGCGAGGAGGAGGACCGCGAGGAGGAGACCGGCCGCCATCAGGGCGATCATCGGGGTGTGCCAGGTGAGGGCCGCCGGAAGGCCCTGAAGGACGCGGAGCTGACGCTGCATCCGGGCGCTCTCGGAGATCAGCCAGAGCGACAGGAGGGGGCAGATCACTCCGTACGCCTGCCAGCACCGGGCCCGCGCCCGTTCGTCGGGCCGCCACGTCACCAGGGCCCGGAACAGCCAGGCGAGGGTGGAGCCGAGCGCGTAACCGATGGCGGCGGTGATGCCGCCGACGACGCCTTGCAGATACCAGGGGCGGGGCACGAGCGAGGGGGTGAGGGAGGTCCAGAAGAAGAGCGTGGCGACGCAGAGGGCGGTGAGATCGGGCCATCGGCGGATCCGGTACGAGGGGTCGGGGCGGTCCCAGTACGGGCGCCGGGCGAAGGCCAGGAGCCGCGCGCCGAGCGCCCGTACCGGGTGGTCGTGGCGGCCGGGGCCGGGCCCGGGGTGGTCGTGGCGGCCGGGGCCGGGCGCGGGTCCGGCGGACCGATCGGGGGTGGTGTGCCGGTCGGTCGAGGTCATCGGCTCAGCCTCGTCCACGGCACACCGTTCCGTAAACCCCCGCCGGACCCGTCCTCGGCGTCGGCCCGTCAGCGGGTGGCGCGCCTCTCCTTGCCGGCGGGGGCGGCCGGGGTCTCCCGGACCGGCGCGCGTTCCGGCTCCGGTTCGGTGACGCGGGCGGTCCGTTCCTCGCGGGCGGCCTCGGCGCGCAGCAGGGCGTTGAGCACGGCGAAGGGGTCGACGGGCATGGCGAAGCTCCTTGCGGTGGGGGGTGAGGGGTGGTGAGAGGTACGGGCCTCTCAGCAGCGCATCACCACGCATCGCAGGGCGCGGTCGCGCGGGGCGGAGTGGGGAGGGGACGCGGCGGCCGGGGCGCGCCGGACGGGGGCGGGCGGGGTGGGCGGCCCTCCGCGCCGGGCGGCGGCCCGACGCCGGGAGCGGTCCCGGCCCGGTGTGGCGGCCTCGGACTCGGCCGTGTCGTGGGCCTCCCCGCCGGGATCGGGCACGACGGACGCGGCGTGTCTGACCTCGCCCCCGCCGCACCCGGCCGCTCCGGCGAAGATCCCGAACAGCGCGACGAGCACGACCAGCACGGGCACTCCGACGCGCCCCCACGGGCGCCCGCGCCCCCGGCCCGGCCGTCGCGGAGCGGGCGTGGCGGTGACGGCCGTCGCGGACAGGTCGGGCGGGCCGTCCGGGCACGGATCAGCCGGGTCGGGGCGGGCGGCGAAGGACCCGGGCGCGCTGGGGGTGGCCGCCGGGGTGGCGGGGAGCGCGGACGGGGGCCTCATGGAGATCCGTACTGCCCCGGTACGGCCGCGCCGCCCCCTTCCCCGCCCCGGATCCGCCCGGGCGGCCTACGCCCGAGCGACCGAATTCACCGGACCGGCACAGGCGCTCAGGCCGCCGCGCGCACCTTGCGGGCCGACATCCACGCGTAGACGAGCACTCCCGCGAAGAGGAACAGCACACCCTGGTAGACCGCGGCGTAGCCGGAGCCGGCCACCAGCCACATGGAGAAGGCGAAGGCCGCCCCGGCCAGGACCCCGTCGCGGATCAGGCGGCCGCGGTCGACGCGCTCGGACCGGCCGGAGAGGAGGAAGTAGATCTGGGCGGCGGTGGACAGCAGATACGGGACCGTGGCCGTGAAGGTGGTGACCAGGACCAGGATCTCGAAGACGCCCTTCGTGCCGGCCGTGTAGTTGTACACCGTGAGGAGCGACGCCAGGACGACGGTCACGACGACACCGACCGTCGGGACCCCGCGCCGCTTGTGGGCGAAGACCTTCGGGAAGAGGCCGTCCCGGGCGGCCGCGTACGGAGTCTGGGCGCTGAGCAGCGTCCAGCCGTTGAGCGCGCCGACCATGGAGACCAGCGCCATGCACGCGATCGCCGTTCCGCCCCACGAGCCGCCGAACATCGCGTTCACGGCGTCGGAGAAGGGCGCGCCGGAGTCGACGAGCCGGTCGTGGGCGACGGTGCCGAAGACGGAGAGCGTGCCGAGGAGATAGATCGCGGCGGCGCCGAGCGTGCCGAGGACGGTGGCGCGGCCGACGTTGCGGCGCGCGTCGCGGACCTCGCCCGCGCTGACGGCGGCCGACTCCACGCCGAGGTAGGAGAAGAGCAGGATGGCCGCGGAGGCGGAGACGGCGCCGAGCGCGCTGTCGCCGTCGGCGAGGAAGGGCCCGAGGTTGGCGCTGTCGAAGAAGAACAGTCCGCCGACGGCGACGACCAGGAGCGGGACGAACTTGAGGACGGTCGCCACCAGCTGCACCGCGCCGACGTACCGGGTGCCCGCGAGGTTGGCGAGGGCGGGCAGCCACTGGAGGGCGAGGGCCGCGCCGATGGTGGCGGCCTTCGACTCGTGGACGGGGATCAGTACGTCGAGGTAGCCGACGGCGGCGACGGCGAGGGCGGCGTTGGAGACCCAGGTGGTGATCCAGTACGACCAGGCTGCCAGGAATCCGGCGAAGTCGCCGAACGCCTCGCGGGCGTAGACGTACGGGCCACCGGTGCGCGGGTGGCGCCGGGCGAGCCGCCCGAAGACCAGGGCGAGGGCGATCGCTCCGAGGGTGAGGACTCCGAAGGCGACCAGGCTGATGGTGCCGTAGGGGGCGACGGAGGCCGGGAGGAGGAAGATTCCGCCGCCGATGATGTTGCCCATGACCAGGGCCGTCGCGACGGGAAGTCCGAACCGCCGGGCGTGCCTGTCGTCCTGGCCACCGCCCTGCCCGCCGTACCGCTCGCCGTCGGCCTTGTCGCCCGGCGTGCTGTCGCGCGAGGTGTCCTGTGGAGTTGTCGCCGTGCTCATGAGGGGGTGGTGCCTTCCGTCGTGCAAACCCGAATATCCTCGGGCAACGGCGAACACCCGTCCAAATCAGCTGATTTTGTCCTGCCCGACCGGGCCGTCTACCGGAAGAAGTACTTCCGCATCGGCCGCGGGCCGTGAAATCTCCAGCGGGACCTGCGGGCCCGCACACTCCCTCAGCCACCCCCGCAGCACCCGGTGCACCTGCTCGGCGCCCACCAGATCGGCCGGCGGCGCCGGCAGGTCCACCGGCGACAGCAGGAAGGGGTACGCCTGCTCGCCGCCGAGGCCGCCGTGGGAGCCGATCTGTTCCTCGAAGGCGTGCACCCTGCCCGTCGCCGGGTCGTACATCGAGTTCACCATGATGTCCGCGACGTGCGGGAAGCCGTCCGTGCGCCGCACCGCGTCCGCCGCGCCCGGCCCGAAGACCGCGAGCGGCCCGTCGTCGGCGAGTTCGGCGACCGGCACCTCCGCCCCGTCCCGGCCGAGCACGACCGAACCGTGCTCGGCGCTCGCGACCAGCAGGAAGCCGATGCCGGGGTGGTTGGCCAGGGTCCGCAGGAGAGCGGGATGGCGGCGGTCGATCTCCTCCTTGGTCATCCGGTGCGGGACGTCCGGGAAGGAGATCAGTCCCAGGTTCCCGGAGGCCAGCACCAGCGGCTCGGACGGCCGGGTGGCCGGCGCCCCCGCCTGCCGCGTCTCCTCGCCGTACTCGCCGTACTCGTCCACCGGTCGGTGAAGCGCGCTGCGCAGCGCGTCGCGGGCCGCGTCCCTGGCCTCCGAGCCGCTGGGCGTGCGCCCGACCCTGCGCGGTACGGGCAGCCCGCACCCGGCCCGCACGAGATCCTTGAGGGTGAGCCCGTACGCGCTCTCGAAGGTCTCGCCCGGGCTCTGGCCGTGGTCGGAGAGGAGCACGATCCGGTACGGCCGGGGCGCGTGCTCCGCGACCTTCGCGATCAGGGCGATCGAGCGGTCGAGCCGCGCGAGGACCTGGTCGGTGTCCCGGCCGTGCGGTCCCGAGTGGTGCGCCACCTCGTCGTAGGCGACGAGGTCGGCGTAGACGGCGGTCCGTCCCGCCAGCATGTCGCCGATCACCGCGGCGACGACCACGTCACGCTCGACGACGGTCGCGAAGGCCCGGATGAACGGGTAGGCGCCGCCCCGCGAGACCCGTGGGGTCTCCTTGCGCAGGCGCGCCCGGGTCGCCTGGACCGTCTCGCGGGCGGCCTCGGCGACGAACGACCCGGCGGTGCGTACGGCGTTGGCGGGGTCGGAGAAGTAGGCGAAGTAACCTGCCCTCGAGCGGTTGCGGCGGCCGCGGCGGGCGGCCATGGACAGGACGAGCGCGAGCTGGTCGGCGCCGCCGCTGAACAGGTTGCCGCGGGAGGCCCCGTCGACCGTCAGCAGGCCGCCGTCACCGGTGCGTTCGATGGCGCGGCGCTGGAGTTCGACGGCACTGGCCGGCCGGTTGCTGACCATCAGCCGGCCGGTGTCCTTCTCGTACCAGCGGAACGCGGGCACGTCCTCGTTGGAGCCGTGCAGGATGCCGAGCTGGCTGGCGCCGGTCTGGCTGGACCAGTCGGTGCGCCAGGGCGTGAGCCGGTGGGTGGTGTCGAGCCAGTCGGCGACGGTCGGCATCAGTCCGTCGGCGACGGCGTCGCGGAGCACCCGGTGGCCGACGCCGTCGAGTTGCAGGAAGACGGTGCCATGGACGGGCTCGGGCCCGCCGGGAGCTCCCCTCGCCGGCCGGGTCCTGGTGCGGTCGGCGAGACGGTAGAGGCGGCGGCGGTAGGCGTCGTCGTCGCGGACGGCGAGGGCGGTGGAGGTGGCCGAGGCGACGGCGGACATCACCGCGGCGACCACGACGGCGGTCTCCGGGTCGGCGGCGCCCCGCCCGTCGGGGATCAGCCAGAGCGCGACGAGCAGCAGCGAGCCATTGAGGAAGAACACCAACAGGCCGAGCACCAGGGCCGGTACGAGCAGCAGCGCCCGTACGATCACCGGCCACACCAGCGCGCCGAGCAGGCCGAACGCTCCCGCGCCCCAGACGGCGGTGAGCGCGGTACGCGTGATGCTGTCCCCGTCGGGGGACTGGAGCTGGAAGTCGGGCAGCAGTCCGGCCAGGGCGAGCATGGTCAGGGTGGACACCGCCCAGACCACGATCACCCGCAACAGCGCGCTGCCCGCGGTCCGCCAGCGTCCGGCGATCCGCCATCGCCCGTCTCCCACGCCTGTTTCACCTTTCGCCCGTTTCCTGCCTCAAGCGTGGCACAACGCCCACCGGGCCCCGGGCGGACGGCGATACTGCCGGGAGACGACCCAGGGCGTGTCTTTCGGATCAGGACGGCAAGAGCCGAAGGACACGCCCTAGCAGCCGTCGTATCCGGCTGTGGGCATGGAGAGTCTGCGGTGGACGTCGGCCTTGCCGGCCGCGTCGTACGCCGGCTCGTCCAGGCCCACGGTCTCGAGCCGTACGCCCCGCCGCTCGCACTCCGCGAAGAAGCCGGCGACGTCGGTCAAGGCCCGTGCGAGGACGCGCTCGTTGGGGGCGACGAAGAGGTCGACCGCGCCCGCGTCGACGTCGGCCCAGAGCGCGTCGTGGTCGGGGCGGATTCCGTAGAAGAGCAGTTGCCTCGCCACCACATAGCCCTTGTCGCGGGCCCAGCGGGCGCACATCGCGTGCTGGCTGCGGGTGTCGACCAGGAAGGGGTCGCTGTCGAGTTCCTCGAGCGGGGTGAGGCTGGCGATCGCCGCCACCCGAACGTCGTCCATGGGCCGACCCTACTCCGAACGCGGACGGGCGAGGAGGGCGCGGCCGGACGGCCCCCCGGTGCCGGAGGAGCGGCGCGGGCGGGCCGTGGAGCGCCGGGGCGGCCTCACGGCGGGGAGGAGTAGCCACAGGTGTGGCAGATCCTCCAGCCGTCCTGGGTGACCGCCAGGACGCCTCCGCAGCGTGGGCACTGCGCCGAATTGCCGATCGTCCCCTTGGTACTCACCGCGGCTCCCATCGCCTCGCTGACGGATGGCTACCCCCGTGCCCCGCCGTGGACGCCCCGCATCGCCCGCCGGGGGCATCTACCCTCGTAACGGAGTGCCGAGGTCGTCGACGGGAAGGGCGGGCGGGCCGGTGGAGGTCACCTGGTGGGGTCACGCCACGTGCACGGTCGAGGACTCCGGGGTCCGCTTCCTCACCGATCCGCTCTTCGCGCGCCGGCTCGCGCATCTGCGGCGACGGCGCGGCGCGCTTCCGCCGCCCGAGGCCGCGGTCGCCGAGGCGGTGCTCGTCTCCCATCTGCACGCGGACCATCTGCATCTGCCCTCGCTCGCCCGGCTCGCGCCCGGGACTCGGCTGATCGTGCCGGACGGTGCTCCGCGCGCCGTGCCGGGGCTGCGGAAGCTGGACGGCCGCGGTCTGCGGCTGACCGAGATGGCGCCCGGCGACGAGCTGGCGGTGGAGGGCGTGACCGTACGGGCCGTGCCGGCGCTGCACGACGGACGGCGGCTGCCGGTGGGGCCGCACCGCTCCCCCGCGCTCGGTTATGTGGTCGAGGGCGAGGCGCGGACCTACTTCGCCGGGGACACCGGCCTCTTCGACGGGATGGCGGAGGCGGTCGGGCCGGTGGACGTCGCGCTGCTTCCGGTGGGTGGCTGGGGGCCGTACCTGGGGCACGGTCATCTGGACGCGGACCGGGCGGCGCGGGCGCTGGCGGCGCTCGCGCCGGCCGCCGCGGTGCCGGTGCACTACGGCACGTACTGGCCGATCGGGATGGACGCCGTGCGGCCGCACGAGTTCCACGCCCCCGGTGACGAGTTCGTCCGGCACGCGGCGCGGCTCGCGCCGAAGGTGGCGGTGCATCGGCTCGGGCACGGCGAGCGGGTGCGGCCGGAGGTCGCCCGGTGATCGACGGGCTGCTGGAGGCGGTGCGGGAGCTGCCGTCGGAGTCGACGCAGCAGGCGGTCGGCTACCCCTCGCTGTTCCTGCTCGTGGCGCTGGGCGCGCTGGTGCCGGTGGTGCCGACGGGGGCGGTCGTCAGCTCGGCGGCCGTCGTCGCCTTCCACCAGACGGCGCCGCTCGCGCTGCTCTTCGTCTTCCTCGTGGCGGCCTTCGCGGCGCTCCTGGGCGATGTGGCGCTGTACTGGCTGGGGCAGCGCGGCGTCCGGTCGAGGAACGGTTCGCGGTGGCTCGCGGCGCTGCGCGGCCGGGCCACGCCGGAGCGGCTCGCGCAGGCGAGGGAGCGGCTGGAGACCCATCAGGTGTCGGTGCTCGTCCTGTCGCGGCTGGTGCCGGCCGGGCGGATCCCGGTGATGCTGGCGTGCCTGCTGGCGGGCATGCCGCTGCGCCGGTTCGTCCGGGGGGACCTGCCGGCGTGTCTGGCGTGGGCGGCGACGTATCAGCTGATCGGGATTCTGGGCGGCTCGCTGTTCCCCGAGCCGTGGCAGGGCGTGGTGGCGGCGGTGGTCCTGGCGCTGTTGATCAGCGGGGCACCGGCGCTGTGGCGGCGGGCACGCGGCGCACGGCGGGAGGACGCCAAGACGTCAGGCGGCGAGCACGCGTGAGGCGCCGACCGGGAGGTCCCAGAGGTTCTCGCGGGGCAGACCGGCCCGTTCCCAGGCGGCCCGGACCCGGGTGAGGGGTTCGAGGACCGGCTCGGAGGAGAGGACGAACGTCGCCCAGTGCATGGGCGCCATCCGTCGCGCCCCGAGGTCCTGGAACGCGCGGACGGCCTCCTCGGGGTCGGTGTGGACGTCGCGGAGCCACCAGCGCGGTGCGTAGGCGCCGATGGGGAGCAGCGCGAGGTCGATGCCGGGGTGACGGCGGCCGATCTCGGCGAACCAGTGGCCGTAGCCGGTGTCCCCGGCGAAGTAGATCTGGTGGCCGGACGGGTCGGTGAGGACCCAGCCGCCCCACAGGGAACGGCAGGTGTCGAGGAGGGTTCGCTTCGACCAGTGGTGGGCGGGGACGAACTCCACGCGTACACCGTCGAGTTCGCAGGCCTCCCACCAGTCGAGCTCGGTGACCCGGGTGAACCGCCGGCGGGTGAACCAGCGGCCGAGTCCGGCGGGGACGAAGACGGGGGTCTCCCGTGGCAGCCGTTTGAGGGTGGGGGCGTCGAGGTGGTCGAAGTGGTTGTGGCTGATGACGACGGCGTCGACGGGGGGCAGGGCCTCCCAGCGCACGCCGACGGGGGTGATCCGGGCCGGGGTGCCGATGATCCGGCGCGACCAGACGGGGTCGGTGAGGACGGTCAGACCGCCGATGCCGAGGATCCAGCTGGCGTGCCCGGCCCAGGTGACGGAGACGGTGCCGGGCCCGGCGGCCGGCAGCGGGCCGGGTTCGTACGGGAGCAGCGGGACGTCGCGCAGCCCCTCGCGGCCGGGGCGCATGGTGCCCTCGCGGGCCAGCCGGGCCATGGCGCGGACGCCGGGGAGCGGGGCGGTGAGGCGGTCGGCGAAGGAGCACGGCCAGTCGTCCCGGATCCGGCCGAGGGGCTGGAGCACCGGGGCCGTGGGTGCGCCGCGGGTGAGCGGGGGCTGGGCCGGGCGTGCCGTCTGTTCCGTCATCTGCGGGCTCCGTTCTCGGCAGCTCGTCGGGGATATCCGGTTCCGCGGTGGTGCCGGAGTGCCCCCGGGGTCACCGGAGTTCCTCCAGGGCGGCTCCGAAGAAGCCCAACGCGCGGTTCACGTGCGGCAGTTCCTCGGGCGCGGACGAGGTGAGCGCCTCCCTCCGCTCCTCCTCGGTGGGGCCCAGGAGCGCGCCGGTGTCGAACCTCACCCGCAGCGCCCCGAGTTCGTCGCCGAAGCGGTGGCCGCCGGGGACCGGGGTCCCGAGCCGTTCGGTGAGATGGTTCTCCAGCTCCATGGAGTCGGTGACGCCGCGTGCGGCGAGCCCGGCCCGCAGCGGCCCGAGGTCGGCGTAGAGATGACGGCCGGCCTGTGGGGGCAGGGCGAGTGCTCCGGCGGTGAGGACGGCCCGGTGGGCGGCCGTGGCCACGCGCGCGTGGAGGGCGGCGCTGAGGGCGACCCGTTCGGTGACCTCCGCGGGTTCGTCGAGGGCGTGTGCCGCGGCGGGCGCGACCGGGCCGGCGACGACGGCGCCGAGGGCGGTGAGGACGTCCAGGGTGCGGGCCCGCGGGTCGGCGTACCGGTCGTGGCGCGAGGGGGCGGTGGGCGGGAAGCGGGCGACGGCGCAGGGCCAGGCGGCGGGGGCGAGGGCGCCCGCCAGGTCGTAGAGGACGGTGACGTCGTCCGGGCACATCTCGGCGGGGCTGAGCAGCACGGGGTCCCCGGGGCGGTGCAGGGTGTCGCGCCAGGTCTCGTCGCTGATGATGTGCAGCCCCTCGGCGACGGCGGCCTCGCATGCCTCGCGGACCAGTTCGGGCGGGGCGACGGTGCCGGTGGGGTCGTCGGCGACGGAGATCAGCAGCAGCCGGGGCTGTCCGCCCTCGGCGCGCACCCGCCGCACGGTCTCGAGCAGGGCGTACGGGTCGGGGACGCCGCCGCACTCGGCGGGGGTGGGCACGTGGTAGGCGGGGCGGCCGAGCAGTCGCGCCTGCGGCGTCCACCAGGCGGGGCACGGCCGGGGCATGAGCACGTCCCCGCCGTGGGCGGCGAGGAGGGCCAGCAGCAGGGGCTGGGCGCCCGGGGCGGCGACCACGTCCTCGGCGTGGGTGCGCAGTCCGCGCCGCCACCAGTATCCGCCGGCGGCCTCCCGCAGGACGGGGCCGCCGCCGGGCGGTTCGACGGTGCCGCGGCCCGCGGCCGCGGCGAGGATCGCGGCCTGCCCGGGGAGCACCGGCAGGTCGGGCTCCGGGGTGGGCGGCCCGTAGCGCACCGGGCCGCGGCCTTCCGGAGCCGTCTGTCGCATGTCCCGTACCTCCTGAGCCGCGGGCGGCGCACGCCCATGGCGCCACTGCCCTTTATACGAAGATTCATGGGGATTCGCCGCTTCAGAGGGCGGCTCGGCGGGCGGTCCGACGGGGCACCGGCCGGGCCTCTTCGGAGGAGACCGGTGCAGGCGGCGCCCACCGCCGTCAGGGTGACGGGGACGGAGCCGTTCGCCCGGGACCGGACACGGAGGGCCGCCGGCACGGGCGGCCTTCCTCGGCCCGCCGCCGACGCTCCGGCCACCGCTCGGTGTCCGATGCCCAGGCCAGCGCACAGGACCCGCAGGCGCTCCGGCCACCGCTCGGTGTCCGTTGCCGCGGGGGTGCACCACGCCCAGCCCCGCGGGCGCTCCGGCGCCGGTTCGGTGTCCGCTGCCCGGGTCAGCGCACCAGGACCCGCTCCAGCATCAGCTCGACCGCCGAGACGATCGCGTCCGCGTCGATCCCCGCCTCGTGGAGCTGTTCCTCCGGCGTCGCCGAGGCCGGCATCGAGCGGACGGCGAGCCGGGCCAGGCGGGGCACGTCGCCGTGGCCGTTGGCGTACGCCTCGGCGACCGCGTCGCCGATCCCGCCCTCGGGCCGATGGTCCTCGACGGTCAGGACGCAGCCCGTCGCGCCGGCCGCCTGGTCGAGGGTGGCGGTGTCCACCGGCTTGACCGAGTACAGGTCGATGACCCGCACGGGCAGGCCGAGCTCCTCCAGCCGGTCGGCGGCGCGCAGGGCCTCGTGGACGGTCACCCCCGCTGCGACGACGGTCGCGCGGTCGTCCTCGCCGTGGCTGCGCAGCACCTTGCTGCCGCCGACCGGGAACTCCTCGTCGGGGCCGTAGAGGACCGGGGACGCGCCGCGTGACGTCCGCAGATAGCGGACGCCGTCCAGGTCGGCCATCGCCGCCACCAGCTTCGCCGTCTGGTTGGCGTCGCAGGGGTAGAGGACGGTGCTGCCGTGCACCGACCGCAGCATCGCCAGGTCCTCCAGGCCCATCTGGCTGGGCCCGTCCTGACCGATGGCGACGCCGGCGTGGGAGCCCACCAGGTTGATCCCGGCCCTGCTGACCGCCGCCATCCGGATGAAGTCGTGAGCCCGGGTGAGGAAGGCGGCGAACGTCGAGGCGTAGGGGACGTAGCCGCGCGCCTGGAGCCCCACGGCGGCCGCGACGAGCTGCTGCTCGGCGATCCAGCACTCGAAGTGGCGCTCGGGATGCGCCTTGGCGAAGAACTCGGTACGCGTCGAGTCGCCGACCTCGCCGTCGAGCGCCACGACGTCACCGCGCACGGCGCCGAGGGCGGCGAGGGCCTCTCCGTAGGCGTTGCGGGTGGCGACCTCCTCGCCGCCCTTGTCGTAGCGCGGGAGATCCGGCGCGCGGCCCCGCTCGTGGCGGGGGACCTGTGCGGCGGGCGGGTCGGTCACGTTGACCTGGAGGTCGCTGGTGCCGCCCAGTTCGGCGATGGCGGCCTCGGCGTCCGGGAGCGGTTTGCCGTGCATGCCCTCACGGTTCTCCACGGCGGCCACGCCCCGGCCCTTGCGGGTGGCGGCGAGGATCGCGGTGGGCCGCCCGACGGTGGCACGGGCCTCCCGCAGCGCCGCGTCCACGGCTTCGACGTCGTGCCCGTCGATCGGCACGGTGTGCCAGCCGAAGGCTTCGAGGCGCGCGGCGTAGGCGCCCAGATCGTGCTGATGGCGGGTGGGGCCGCGCTGACCGAGCCGGTTGACGTCGACGATCAGCGTGAGGTTGTCCAGGCGGCAGTACGACGCGTGCTCGACGGCCTCCCAGACGGAACCCTCGGCCATCTCGCTGTCCCCGCAGACCACCCACACCTGGTACGGGACGTGGTCGAGGAACTTCCCGGCGAGGGCCATACCGACCCCGACGGGCAGGCCCTGGCCCAGTGAGCCGGTCGCGACGTCGACCCAGGGCAGCCGGGGCGTGGGATGGCCTTCGAGCAGACTGCCGCGGCGGCGGAAGGTGAGCAGTTCGCCGTCCCCGACGACGCCGGCCGCCCGGTACATGGCGTACAGCAGGGGCGAGGCGTGTCCCTTGGAGAGGATGAGGCGGTCGTTGCCCGGATGGTCGGGCCGGTCGAAGTCGTAGCGCAGATGGCGGGCGAGAAGGACGGCGCCGATCTCCGC
Source organism: Streptomyces sp. NPDC006551 (assembly GCF_040611675.1). NCBI lineage: Bacteria > Bacillati > Actinomycetota > Actinomycetes > Kitasatosporales > Streptomycetaceae > Streptomyces > Streptomyces sp. NPDC006551. Next base: position 155,949 of record NZ_JBEXOT010000010.1, on the reverse strand, counting down.
CGCCGACATCGAGGAGGTCGGATGGCCGGACCCGGCCGCGTCGGCGGCTCGCACGGAGTCGACCCGGAGCTGCTGGGCGAGCGCGGACAACGTTTCGTTCATGGCGGACCTTCCTCCACGCGTCTTCTGTCGCGGCGGGCGGGCACTGTCGGCGGTGCACACCACGCGGGTGCCCAGGGAGCCGGGGAGTAACCCGGGGAATCCATCGGCGCGTTGTCCATATTTCAAGATTCACGTCTCACGATACGACTGCGGGACGTACCGTGGCCGTACCCACTCACCCAAGGGAGTCCGCTCATGAGGCAGAAGTCCGAGCATCAGGAGACCGCCGTCTACACCCACGGCCACCACGAGTCGGTGCTGCGCTCGCACAGCTGGCGCACCGCCGCCAACTCCGCGGCGTATCTGGTCCCCGAACTGCGGCCGGGTCTGGACGTCCTGGACGTGGGCTGCGGTCCGGGCACCATCACCGCCGATCTGGCCGCACTGGTCGCGCCCGGCCGGGTGACGGCGGTGGACGCGGCCGAGGACGTCCTGGACAGGGCGCGCGCCGTCGCCGCGGAACGGGGCGTGCGTAACGTGGAGTTCGCGGTCGCCGACGTGCACGCGCTGGACTTCCCCGACGACTCCTTCGACGTCGTCCACGCCCATCAGGTGCTGCAACACGTCGGCGACCCGGTGCGCGCGCTCCGCGAGATGAGGCGGGTGTGCCGTCCCGGCGGGCTGGTGGCCGCCCGCGACAGCGACTACGGCTCCTTCGCCTGGTACCCGGAGCCGCCGGCCCTGGCCGAGTGGCTGGAGCTGTACCACCGTGTCGCGCGGGCCAACGGCGGGGAACCGGACGCCGGGCGGCGGCTGTTCGCGTGGGCACGGCAGGCCGGGTTCACGGACGTCACGACGACCGCGGGCACCTGGTGCTTCGCCACCCCGGAGGAACGCGCGTGGTGGAGCGGGCTGTGGGCGGACCGTACGACCGAGTCCGTCTACGCGAGGCTGGCGGTGGACGGTGGCCACACCACCGTGGAGCGGCTGGTCGCCATCGCCGAGGCGTGGCGGGAGTGGGGCCGGCGGGAGGACGCCTGGTTCATGGTGCCGCACGGCGAGATCCTGTGCCGGGTCTCCTGACGGCCCGTCCCGTTCAACTAGGGTCGCTCGTATGGACATTCTCGGAACCACGCTGCGTGTCTGTGTCGACGACCTCGATGCGGCGGTCGACTTCTACGAGCGGCTCACCGGCGGTCGCGCCCTGCGCTTCGAACGCGGCGGTGTCTCGGTCGCGGCCGTCGGCTGTTTCCTGCTGATGAGCGGCCCCGAGTCGGAGCTGGAGGTGCTGCGCAAGGTGGCGGCGACCATCTCCGTCCAGGATGTGGACGCCGCGTTCACCTCACTCACCGAGGCCGGAGCGAAGGTCCTGGCCGGCCCGGTGCCGACCCCGGCGGGCCGCAATCTGATCGCGGTCCACCCGGACGGCTCGGTCTTCGAGTACGTCGACCAGCGCAGGGATCAGGGCGTCATCCGGAATTCGTAGCGGTCCGGGAGCGGCTCGTCGGTCAGGGCCGACCAGACCTCGCCCAGGATCCGCGCGCCCTCCCGCAGGTCCGCCACCTCGAAGCCCGTGTCGAAGACGGCCCGGGCCTCGGCCCTCCTCCCCTCGGCGAGCAGGAGCCGGGCCTCGATGAAGCGGAGAGCCCCGCGAGCGCGGACGGCCCGCGGCAGCCGTTCCCAGACGGCGCGGGCGGCGGCGGCCCGCCCGGCGGCGAGCAGGGCGGCCAGCGTCTCCCTGCCGAGCGCTGCCGTGACCGCCGGGTCGGCGGCGACGGAGCGGTCATCGCCGTCGGTGCCGTCGTCCGAGCGTGAGCCGGTGCGGAGGCCGGTACGGGACAGGTCGTCGAAGGCCTCGGCGAACCGTTCCGCGGCCCGCACCGGGTGTCCGCCCTCCTGGTCGGCCACGGCGAGGCAGTACAGCAACGGCCAGCGCGCGGTGGCGGCCGCCAGCCCCCGTTCCCAGCTGCGGACCGCCTGGGCGAGGTCGCCGGCGTGCCACTGGGCTATCCCGAGGTGGTACTCCGTGTGGGATTCGGCGGGCGCGGTCTCCAGCATGTCCCGCCAGTGGTCCGCGACCAGGGAGGGGCCGGGTGCCGTCCCCTCCTCCAGAGGCGGCAGGACGCCGGTGCGGAGCAGTTCGAGCCAGGGCTTCTGCTCCTCCCCCAGCGTCGATTCGGGGAACGGCGTACCGGCCAACTCCAGGCCGCCCCGCAGGACTTCGAGCGCTCCCCAGCCGGATCCGGTGGCCAGGACCTCGATCGGGCCGGCGTCCGCCGCCGTGCCGCGCCACGTCTCGTACGCGGCCTCGACGGCCGCGCGGGGCAGGGCCTCCTCCAGGCGGCGCTCGACGCTCGCGCGGGCCGCCGCCCAGTCCTCGCCGTGGACCGTCTCCGGCTCGGCGACCAGCGGACCGTACGCCTCCAGCCAGCTGAACTCCTCGCCGGGCTCCAGCCTCAGGTGCTCCATCTGGGTCCGGGCGAGTCCCGCCTGGATCTCGGCGTAGCCGGGCGCGCCGGGCTCGGTCAGCCACTCCTGCCAGCGCCGTCCGCCCCGGGCGGTTCCCCACAGGAAGAGCTTGCGTCCGCGCAGCAGATCCGTCGACGTCTGGACGAGTCCCGCGCCGCTGTCGTCGAGGGCGGCGATCCACCGCCGCCGCCGGTCGGGAAGTTCGTAGAAGTAGTCGGCGGGCAGGGCGGAGCGCAGCGGGTGGGTACGGTCCGTGCCGTCGTCGGTGACCGGCACCGGTACGCGGCGCAGGTCCCGGTCGTAACCGTGGTGCCAGGCTTCGTCGGCGGGGGCGAGGATCCGGCGGTCCTCGGGGACGGCCGTGTTGGACCACCAATAGACGGGGACGGCCCTCTCGTGCGGATTGCGGATCCGTACGCCCACGCGGAGGAAGTCGGAGCCTTCCGGCAGCCACAGATCGACCTGGAACGGGACGTCGCGGAGCCGCTCCCACTCCCACAGCCGGAGCATCTCGCCGCCGTCGGGGGCTGGCACGGTCGCCGCGTGCAGCGGAGCGCAGGAGAGCGTGCCGTGGCCGCGCGCACCGATGTTCCACTCGATGCCGCCCGCGAACCAGGCGCCGTTGAGGGCGAAGGCCGCGGGCTGGAACACCGGGTTGCGGTGGACCAGTTCGCGCCCGGTCGGCTTGTGGTGCAGGGAATGGACCCGGCCGCCGAGGCCGGGCAGCACGGTCGCCCGCAGCCGGTCGTTCTCGATCACGAGCGCGTCCAGCGCGGTGGGGACGCGCTCGCGGCCGTAACCGTCGCGGATCGGTGCGGGCAGCACGGTGCGCAGCGGCGCGTACCCCCATTGCCGTGCCATCTCGCGGGGCATGTCCGCTCGGGCACGTGCGTCGATCTGGGGCGTTCCGTCGAGGGTCCGCAGCGCGGGCAGGGGGTTGTCGGGGCCCAACGCGGCGGCGGGCAGCGTCAGTACGGCACGTCGTACGGTCGTCATGGAGGCAGGCTTCCCCGTCAGGCGCCGGTGAAGGCGGACACGACGAGGTCCGTGAGGAGCGCGCCGGCGGTGCCCTCCGGGTCGAGGTCGGGGTCGTAGATGGTGACGTTGAGCCCCACACAGCGCTCGGAGCGGACCAAGACGCGCAGCAGCGTGACCAGTTCGGCGGGAAGCAGCCCGTCCGGGTCGGGGCTGTCGACGGCCGGCATCACGGTCGGGTCGAGGACGTCCGGTCGTAGCGGGGCTGCGGCACCACGACTCCGCCTTCCAGCGCCCCGAGCCGCTGGACGATCCGGTTCTCGCGCAGGGCTCCGGCGAGCTTGTGACAGCCGGGGACGGTGCCGGGCGCCGGCGGCCGGAGGCCGAGGTTGGACGGGGCGTCGATGGCCACGATGTTCCGCATGCGCCCCATCCTCTCCGCCGCGGTCCGGAGGCTCAACGGTGTTCCCGCCGGAGGCTCGCTCGCCTATGACGGGGCGCGCTGAGCGACGGGTCCGGGCGGGGCGGTGATCGCCCAGCGTTCGTGGTCGCGCCAGGCGCCGTCGATGAAGAGCATCGCGGGCGAGAAGCCTTCGAGGCGGAATCCGGCGCGACGCACCAGGGAGCGGGAGGCGGCGTTGCCCGGCTGGATGTTGGCCTCCAGGCGGTGCAGCCCGAGCGGGCCGAAGGCGTACGGCAGGAGGAGTCCCAGCGCCTCGGTCAGGAGTCCTCGGCCGGCTGCGTGCGCGAAGGCGCCGTAGCCGAGGGCTCCGCTGAGGAAGGCGCCGCGGACGATGTTGTTGATGTTGACGAATCCGGCGAGCCGGCCGCCCTCCTCCCGTTCGCAGACGAGGAACCCCTCCCTCGCGGGGTCCTCGTCCATCGCCCGCGTGTAGGTCGCGTAGGCCTGTCGGCTGTCCGGCGGGAAGAGCCAGGGGCGGTGCAGGTCGCGGCTGGCGCGGACGTGGGCGGTGAACTCCTCCGCGTCGTCGGGTGTGTACGGCCGCAGCCCCACACGGGGGCCCGCGGTGAGGTAGCGCCCGGGGTCGTCGATCATCCTGCCAGGCTATCCCCGGGGCCGGGGCACGGCGGAGAACAGGGCCGCCCCCGTCGGACCAGGAGGGGAGGGCTCCGGTCCGCACGGGGGCGGGGGGAGGGGCCGCACGGGTGAGGCCACGGGGGCGCCCGGCGGCCCGGTCAGTGGTGCGACAGGACCAGCTGCGGCTCGTCCTCCGGGGCGTCGGCCGGGTCGGGGCGCTGGATGAGCAGGGCCGTGACGACGCCGATGCCGAGAAGGGCGAGCGCCGCGTACATCGCGTGCTGGTAGCCGGCCTCGGTGACGCCCTGGGCGTCACTGCCCGCCGTGATCATCGCGGAGGCGAGGGCGATGCCGAGCGAGGCTCCGATGCCGAAGCAGGCGCCGTTGAGGCCGGAGAGCGAGCCCGGCTTGTCCTTGGGGGCGGTGGTGACGGCGAGGCCGTTGAGGCCGGTGAGCATGAAGCCGCCGTAGGTGACACCGAGCGCTGCCAGCGAGGCGACCAGGATCCACTCGTGATGCAGGAAGAAGGTGGCGAAGAGGAAGATCGCGAAGTTGGCGACGGCGCCGGTGACGACGATGGTGCGCCAGCCGATCCTCGGACCGAGGCGGCCGGTCAGCGGGGCGGAGACCACGCCGATCAGCTGGATCGGGGTGAGGAAGAGGACGGCGGCGGTGACGGCGGAGAGCCCGAGGCCGACGCGCGCGTCCTGGGAGAAGAGGGGGATGGTCAGCGCGATGGCGCCGAACGCGCCGCCGAGGGTGCAGATCGTGGTGAGGAGCAGCGGCCAGGCGCGGCGCGAGGCCAGCACCTCGATGTCGATGACGGGGTTGGCGGCGCTCTTCTGCGAGACGACGAAGAAGGCGAGCGAGGCGAGACCGCCGAGCAGGAAGCCGAGGGTGAGGACGGAGGTCCAGCCCCAGGCGGTGCCCTGGGCGAGGCCGACGAGGATGCCGGTGAGGCCGAGCGCGAGGGCGGCGATGCCGCGGGAGTCGAGACGGCCGTCGGGGGCGGTGGCCGGGACGTCGGGGACGTACTTCCGTACGCCGATCAGGCCCGCGACCGCGATCAGGGTGGAGCAGACGAAGATGCCGCGGAAGCCGATGGTGTCGGCGATCTGGCCGCCGGCGATGGCGTCGACGCCCGCCAGGCCGCCGTTGACGGCGGTGATGATGCCCGCCGCCTTGCCGAAGCCGGCCGGGCTGAGCAGCTGGTTGAGGGTGAGGAAGGCGAGGGTGAACATCGCGGCGGAGATGCCCTGGAGGACGCGGCCGGCGATGAAGATCTCGATGGTGGGCGCGAAGACGCAGAGCAGGTTTCCGGCGATCAGCACGAACGCGCAGACGATCATCATCGGCTTGCGGCCGCGCTGGTCGCTGAGGCGCGCGAGGGTGACCTGGCCGATGGCCGCCATCAGGAAGAAGAGGGTCTGGGAGAGACCGGCGGCGGCCGTGGTGGTGCCCAGGCGCTCGATGACATCCGGCAGCGCGGGGCTGAGCATCGTGGCGTTGATCTGGTAGCCGAGGACGGCGAGCACCATCGCCAGGAGCATGGGTCCACGGCCGGTGAGGTCGGATCTGGTTGACATGTCGGCCCCTTTGCCTTGGATGTCACGTCGTTGCGCGCACTGCTCACCATGCTTGTCTGACAAGCAGCGCCACGACAGGCTGGACTCTACGCGCGTCACGCGTCAAGACCCTTTGACCTGTGAATCCGAATACCGTTGACTTGCCGACAACCGAGGCGAGGAGGGGCAGTGGCAGTCAGCGGACAGCAGCGGCGACCGGTCGTGGTGCTCTACGAACGGATCGCCGACGCCATCCATGACGGCACCTACCCCCCGGGCTCGACGCTTCCCTCGGAGCCGAAGCTGGCGGGCGAACTGGGGGTGAGCCGCCCCGCCCTGCGCGAGGCGCTGCTGCTGCTCCAGGAGGACGGACTGCTCTCGGTTCGGCGCGGGGTCGGCCGGACCGTCAACGACCGCCAACCGCAGCGCGGTTTCGAGCACATCCAGCCGCTGGAGGAGCTGATCGGGGCGGGCGCCCCGCTGACCGTCCGGGCGCTGCTGCGGACGGTCGAGGAGCCCACCGACTTCACCACCCAGCATCTGCTCGCCCCAGCCAGGTCGGAGCTGCGGTTCTGGGAATCCCTGCTGGCCGGAGAGGGTACGGCGGCCGCGCTCAGCCAGGAGTGGGCGGCCGCCGACGACGTACTGGAGCGGACCCACCCGGACTTCGCCCGGGCCCTGCGCACCGAGCCGGCGGCCGGGCGCACCTCCATGCTGGCGGTGCTCGCCGCGGCCTCGCGCGGGGTGCCGCTCGGGGCGCGCAGCAGTGTGACGGCGACCCTGCTCGGCCAGCGCCGCGGGGAGCAGCTGGGGCGCCCGGCCGACACCCCGGCCGTACTGATCACCCAGGTGGTCCGGGTGGGTGAGACCCCCGTCCTGGCCGCCAAGCACATGCTCCCGACGGGCGCCCCCGCGCTGCCGGTACTCCAGTCGAACTGACCCACCGAGGGCCCTGTCGCCACTGTCACAGCGGACCGGGCCCGGCTTGGCGTACACTTCCCCGCCATGCACTTGTCTGACAACCCTGCCGCACCCGTCGCGCCCACCGTCTCCGAGTGGATCAGGCGGGCCCCGAAGGCCGTTCTGCACGACCACCTCGACGGCGGGCTGCGCCCCGCCACGATCGTCGAGCTGGCGCGTGAGTGCGGCTACGCCGCGCTGCCGACCGAGGACCCGGCCGAGCTCGCGGCCTGGTTCCGGGACGCCGCCGACTCCGGTTCGCTGGAGCGGTACCTGGAGACCTTCGCCCACACCTGCGCGGTGATGCAGACCCGCTCGGCCCTGGAGCGGATCGCGGCCGAGTGCGCCGAGGACCTGGCGGCGGACGGGGTCGTCTACGCCGAGATCCGCTACGCCCCCGAGCAGCACCTGGAGGGCGGGCTGACCCTCGACGAGGTCGTCGAGGCGGTCAACGACGGCTTCCGCGAGGGCGAGCGCCGCTCCGGCGGCCGGATCACCGTCCGCACCCTGCTCACCGGCATGCGTCACACCGACCGCTCGCTGGAGATCGCGCGGCTCACCGTCGCCCACCGCGACAACGGCGTGGCCGGCTTCGACATCGCGGGCGGCGAGATCGGCAACCCGCCGGCCCGCCACCTCCCCGCCTTCCAGCACCTGAAGCGGAACAACTGCCACTTCACCATCCACGCGGGCGAGGCGGTCGGCGCCGAGTCGATCCACGAGGCCGTGCAGGTCTGCGGCAGTGAGCGCATCGGCCACGGCGTGCGGATCACGGACGACATCGCCGAGGACGGCACCCTGGGCCACCTCGCCTCGTACGTCCGTGACAACCGCATCGCCCTGGAGGTCTGCCCGACCTCCAACCTCCAGACGGGCGCGGCCAAGGACTACGCCTCGCACCCGATCGACGAGCTGCGCCGGCTCGGTTTCCGGATCACCCTCAACACCGACAACCGTCTGGTCTCCGGCACCACCATGAGCGAGGAGTTCCAGCACATGGTGGACGCCTTCGGCTACGGCCCGGAGGTCTTCGAGGAGTTCACCGTCGCCGCGCTCGACGCCGCCTTCCTGCCGCTGCCGGAGCGGCAGCGGCTGATCGACGAGGTCGTCCGCCCGGGCTACGCGGCCCTCTAGGCCGTGACCCAGGCCCTGAACCGCCGGACAGGGCTAGGGCGTGTCTTCTGCATCAGGCCGGCCCGGCAAGAGCCGAGAGGCACGCCCTAGCGGACCGAGCCGTCGACGACCGGCAGCTCCAGCGTCCCCGTGTCCTCGGGGGCGCTGGTGACGGTCACCGGCTTGACGCCCCGGTTGCCCACGTACGCCGTGTCGCTCGCGGCGATCACGAACTCCAGCCGGTGGCCCGTCTCGTAACGGTGCACGATCCCCGGCAGCTCGACCGTGAACGGCCGGGTCGCGTCCGGCACCCGGACCGGCGCGACGAGCCGGTTGACCAGGGTCTTCTTCCCGTCCGGTGCGATGTCGTAGACCTTGGCGAAGAGGACGAGCTTGTCGGCGGCGTCGCCGGAGTCCTGGACGCGCTCGGTCTGTGGGGAGACGACCCGGAGTGTGGCCCTCGGTGCGCCGACGACGTCGACGGGCGCGGTGAGCGGGGCGCTGGTCCAGCCGAGGTAGGTGCCCCGGGTGTCGTACGGCTGGGGGTCGGGCAGTCCGATCAGGCCGGCGAGCGAGGACTCCGAGTGGCTCGTGGGCACCGGCCAGTTGGTGTACTGACGTGAGCCCCGGGCGACCTTGGCCCGGTTGTCGACGAGCTTGCCGTCCCCGGAGAGGTAGAGCCTCTGGCTGAGTCCGGGCACCCTCGCGGCGGTGCCGTAGCCGCTCCGCCAGTCGCGGTAGTAGGCGAACTCGGGTCCCGTGTCGGCCTTCCGGTCGCCCCGCAGATACCGGTCGAACCACGCGAGCACGCGCCGGCCGACGTAGCTGGTCTCCAGATTGCCCTGCCCGAGGTCGAGTTCCCCGGCCGCCGGATCGGTGATCCCGCCGCTGTGGCCCCAGGACTGCCAGATCATCTTGGTCTCGACCCCACGTGCCTCCAGGCGTTCGTAGGTGTCCTGGGCCTCGTTGAGGTTGAAGAGACTGTCGGACTGGCCCTGAACGATCAGCGTGGGCGCCTTGACCCGGTCGAGGTAGGACACCGGGGAGACGCTCCGGGCGAAGTCGAGCATCTTCTTCGTCTCGGCGTCCGGGTACCGGCCGGAGTTGAGGAGCCGCATGGTGTCGCAGGCGTCGGTGACGAAGTGCAGACAGCCGAGGGAGTTGATCCGGCTGGGGTCGAGGGACGGCGCGAGCAGCGGCTGCCCCTCGCCGATGAGGTAGAAGCCGTTGGCCCACTGCCACTTGAAGACACCGGGGGTCGCGCGGTCGGCGCTGTTGGGGGCCAGCGAGTAGGCGAGGTCGTTCCAGGTGATGAGTGGGACGAGCGCGTCGAGCCGGGGGTCGGCGGAGGCGGTGGCGAGCTGGATGGCGCCGCCGTAGGAGCCGCCGATCATGCCGACCCGGGGGTCGGAGGCCCCGTCCCGCAGGACGAAGTCGGCGCGGGTCCCGTCGTCGGCGGCGCGGACGCCGCCGAGGAAGTCGACGAGCCGGGAGGCGGCCCGCCCGTCGATACGCGGGTCGTCGAGGGAGATCAGACAGCCCGACTTCCCGAAGCCGAGGCCGGAGTAGACGAGTCCGACGAAGCCGCGGGCGGCGAAGGCCTTGCCGATGGCATCGGTGGACCCGTCCGCCTTGCTCCCGCCGAAGCCGTTGGTGGCGAGTATCGCGGGCGCCGGGTTCTCGGCGTCCACCCCGGCGGGCCGGTAGAGATCGGCGTCGATCACACAGCTGCGGCCGCCCGCCTCGACGGTGAACGTCAGCGGAGTGACGGTGTACGAGCCGGGCTCGGCCGGGTACGCCGGTCCCGCGAACGCGAGCGGCGCCGCCAGCGCCGTACCGGCCACCAGGGCGAGGGCCTTTCGGGATCGGGGCAGGACACGGGACACGGAGACCTCCACGCCGAGGACACATGAGCGGTACGGACCCCTCGGCTTACCGACTGGTAAGTACGGGGCAGCGCCCATGGTGTGACGCGTGTCATAGCCGCGTCAACGCCTACGACAAGGGTTGTTGACGGAGATTCAGTAAAGGTGCCCGGGGGTTCGGTCGGGTTCGTCTCAGGGCGCCCGGACGTTCAGCCGGTTCGGCTCGCGGCGCCCCTGGGCCCAGCCTGGTTCGGCTCAGGGCGCCCGGGGGTTCAGTGGGGCTCAGCTCAGGGCGGGCACGTCCAGGGTGAGCGTCCCCGATTCGGCGTCCAGCACCCCCGGCACCCCGAGCGGGACGGTCAGCGCCGTCTCGCCGTGCCCGAAGCCCATCTCCTCCACCACCGGGACACCGAGACCGCCGAGCCGGTCGGCCAGCACCGCGCGGATCTCTTCGTACGGCCCGCACTCGGCCCAGGACCCCAGGCCGACGGCCGCGACCCCGTCCAGCCACCCGGAGCGCAGCAGTTGGGTGAGGATGCGGTCCAGGCGGTACGGCTCCTCCCCCACGTCCTCCAGGAGCAGCAGGCCGCCCCTGGCCGAGGGGCGGGCGTGCGGGGTGGACAGGTCGGCGGCGAGAAGGCTGACGCAGCCGCCGAGGGTGATGCCGCGGGCCCGGCCCGGCGCCAGCGGCCTCGCGGTCTCCAGGCCGAGCGCGCGTACCGACTCGGGCTCGAACAGCGTGGCCCGCAGCGACTCCTGGGTGCGGGGGTCCTTGAGGAAGGTCGCCGCCGCGACCATCGGGCCGTGCAGGGTGGCGAGCCCCGCGCGCACCGCGAAGGCCTCGTGCAGTGCGGTGATGTCGCTGTAGCCGACGAAGACCTTGGGGCCGGCCGCCCGGATGGCCGGCCAGTCGAGCAGGTCCACCATCCGCTGGACGCCGTAGCCGCCCCGGGCGCAGATCACGGCCGACACACCCGGGTCGCACCAGGCCTCCTGGAAGTCCCGGGCGCGCGCCGCGTCCGTACCCGCCAGGAAGTCCAACTCCGGGTGGGTGTCCAGGACGTGGGGAGCCACCACCGGCTCCAGCTCCCAGCCGCGCAGGATGTCGAGGCCGGCCGCGAGCCGCTCCTCGGGAACGGGGCCGCTGGGCGCGACGACGGCGACCCGGGCCCCGGGACGCAGCCGGGCGGCCCGGGTCAGCGCCTTCACCCCCGCCGAGGTCGTCGGCGCCGGGCCGGCCGTCACTTCCGCAGCTCCAGGAGCGGGACGTCCGGCCGGTCAATGCCGAAGGCCTGGGCGTACAGCGAGAGTTCGGCTTCCAGGGCCCGGATCATCGTCTCGGCGCGCCGGAAGCCGTGGCTCTCGCCCTCGAAGGCGATGTAGGCGTGCGGGACGCCCCGCCCGGCGATCGCGTCCAGGAACCGCTCGCTCTGCGCGGGCGGGCAGATCACGTCGTCGAGCCCCTGGAGCAGCAGGAACGGTGCGGAGATCCGCTCGACACGGTGGAGCGGCGAGCGTTCCCGGTAGCGCGCCGGGACCTCGGCGAGGGGGCCGATCAGCGACTCCAGATAGCGGGATTCGAAGTCGTGGGTCTCGTCGGTGGCCCAGCCGAGGAGATCGAGGATGGGGTAGATGATCGTGCCGCAGGCGTAGAGGTCGCTGCCGGCCAGGGAGGCGGCGGTGGTCCAGCCGCCGGCGCTGCCGCCGCGGATCGCGAGCCGTGCCGGATCGGCGGTGCCCTCGGAGGCGAGCGCCTCGGCCACGGCGGCACAGTCCTCGACGTCGACGACGCCCCACTGTTCGCGCAGCCGTTCGCGGTACTCACGGCCGTAGCCGGTCGAGCCGCCGTAGTTGACCTCGGCGACGCCGATCCCCCGGGAGGTGAAGTAGGCGATCTCCAGATCGAGGACGAGCGGGGCGTGCCCGGTCGGTCCGCCGTGCGCCCACACCACATAGGGCGGCAGCTCCTCGGCGGGGCCGATGCGGTCCGGACTGTGCGGCGGGTAGACGTGGGCGTGGATCTCCCGGTTGTCGGGTCCCGTGAAGGTACGGATCTGGGGCTCGGGGTAGTACGCCGGGTCCACCGGGTCGTCGTGGGCCGAGCCGACGACCCGGGCCCGGCCGGTGAGGGTGTCGAGCTCCACGATCTCGTATGCGCTGCGGGGGCTCGCGGCGACGCCGACGACCCGGGTGCCGTGCGCGGCCAGAGTGGGGGCCCACTCGGTCCATGGGCCGGCGGCGTCGACGAGTTCGCCACTGTCCGGGTCGAGTATCCCGAGGGCGGTCGACCCCTTGCCGTGGACGACGGCGACCAGGCCGTTCTCCAGGGGGTGGAACCAGCTGAGGCCGATCTTCCACAGGGGGCCGCCGAACTCCTCGGGGCGGGGGCACAGGGCGGCCGGCTCGCCGTCCGGCCCCGAGCGGTAGAGGTTCCACCAGCCGCTGCGGTCGCTGAGGTGCAACAGCTGCCCGTCGGCGGTCCAGCCGACCTGCGGCACCGACTCCTCGGGTCCGCCGGCGACGGAGCGGACGTCCGTGAAAGCGCCGTCGGCCGTGACGTCGGCGAGCAGGACCTCCGTACCGTCCCAGGGCATCCGGGGGTGGTCCCAGCCGATCCAGGCGACCCGCCGGCCGTCCGGGGCGAGCCGAGGCCCGGTGACGAAACGGTGACGGTCGTCGGTCAGTTCACGGATCGCCGACCGGTCGTCCGCCGCAGATCCGTCCAGGGGGACGGCGGCGAGGAGGCGGCGCACGTCGGTGGGCGCGGGCCCGGTGAACTCTTCCAGGACGCACCAGACCTCACCCCGCTCCGGGTGGATCACGGGGTCCGCCCAGCGCAGTCCGCCGCCGGTTGCGGAGACGGGCGTGAGAGGCCGGGGGGCGGCCTGGGCTCCGTCGCCGTCCGGTTCGTACGCGTACAGCCGCTGGTCGGGGAAGTGGCTGAAGACGATCAGGGGGCCGCCGGCCTCCCGCGCGTGTCCCGCCCAGGGCTGCCCGCCGTACTCGATCACCCGGGTGCGCACGTTCCACGGGAGGGGGAGGGCCTGTTCCTCGGCTCCGTCGGCCCGTCGGCGCACCAGAGTGCGCCGGCCGCCCTCGGTGGGGCGCGGCGCGGTCCACCACAGCTCGTCGCCGACGGCGCCGAGATACTCCGGGCGTCCGTCGCGGGAGGCGGCCAGCGCGGCGCCGATGGGTGAGGGCCAGCTGCCGTAGGGGCCCGTGGGTACCATGCCGACTCCCCCTACGCGGACCGGAGATAGTGGTCGAGGACGCGGACGCCGAAGTGCAGCGCGTCGACGGGGACGCGCTCGTCGACGCCGTGGAACAGCGCGCCGTAGTCCAGCTCCGGGGGGAGCTTCAGCGGGGAGAAGCCGTAGCCGGTGATCCCGAGCCGGGAGAACTGCTTGGCGTCGGTGCCTCCGGACATGGCGAACGGCACGACATGGCCGGCCGGGTCGAAGTGCTCCACGGCGGCCCGCAGCTTGGCGAAGGTCGGCGAATCGACGGGGGCCTCCAGGGGGACCTCGCGGTGGTGGAACTCCCACTCCACGTCGGGCCCGGTGAGCAGGTCCATCGTCGCGGTGAACTCCTCCTCGCCGCCGGGCAGCATACGGCCGTCGACATAGGCGACGGCGTGGCCCGGGATGACGTTCACCTTGTAACCGGCCTCCAGCATCGTTGGGTTGGCGCTGTTGCGGACGGTCGGCTCGACCAGGGCGGCGGCCGGGCCGAGCTTCTCCAGGAGACGGTCGACGTCGAAGCCGTCGGCGGAGACGTCCGTCTCGATGCCGTACAGCGCGGCGAGTTCGGTGAGCGCGGCCCGTACGGTCGACGTGAGGCGGACCGGCCAGGGGTGGTCGCCGATACGGGCGACGGCGGCGGCGAGCCGGGTGACGGCGTTGGCGGTGTTCACCTTGGAGCCGTGGCCGGCCCTGCCGTGGGCGGTGAGCTTGACCCAGGCGGTGCCCCGCTCGCCGGCCGCGATGGGGTAGAGCGTCATGCCGGGGTGCGGGTGGAAGCTGAACGCCCCGGATTCACTGATGCCTTCCGTGCAGCCTTCGAACAGACCGGGGTGCTTGTCGGCGAGGTGGCCGGAGCCGTCCTCGGCGCTGGCCTCCTCGTCGGCGGTGTACGCGAGGACGATGTCGCGGCGCGGCCGGATGCCCTGGCGGGCCCAGGAACGGACCACGGCGAGCACCATCGCGTCCATGTTCTTCATGTCGACGGCTCCGCGTCCCCACACCACTCCGTCGCGGACCTCGCCGGAGAAGGGGTGGACGGCCCAGTCGGCGGGCTCGGCCGGGACCACGTCCAGATGGCCGTGGACGAGCAGGGCGTCGGCGGACGGGTCGGTGCCCTCGATCCGGGCCACCACGTTGGTGCGGCCGGGCGTCCGCTCCAGGAGGACGGGTTCGAGGCCGGTGGCGGCGAGGCGTTCGGCGACGTACTCGGCCGCGGGCCGCTCGCGGCAGTCCCCGCCGCCCCTGTTGGTGGTGTCGATCCGGATCAGCTCGGAGGTGAAGGTCACCACCTCGTCGAGCGCCGCGGCGTCCGGCCGCTGGGTCGGCTCAGCCATACTGCTCCTCCACCGCGGCCGAGACGATGGTCGTGACCGCCTTGAACGTGCGAATGCCTTCGTACATCGTCTCGCTCGTGTACGCGACGCGGCGTTCGCCGCTCCGGGCCGCGCCGGGCACCACCGTGGCGGCGGCCGCGAGATGCTCGGCGTCGAACTCCAGCTCCACCGTGAACGGCCCGCCGCGCACCGGCTCGTGCCGTACGGCGAGGGCCGCCGCGGCCTTCGCCGCCGCCCGGATCTCGGCGGCCGTACGGGCCGGGGTGCGGCACACCGCCGCGTACCGCGAGACATGGTCCTTGACCGCGACCTTGCGCGCCTCCGGCGCGTACTCGAGGGCGTCCTCGCAGGTCAGGTCGTCCCCGGTGACGAGGACGACCGGCACGCCGTACTCCGCCACCACATGGGCGTTGAGCAGACCCTCGCTCGCCCGCACGCCGTTCAGCCATACGCCGGTGATGGAGTTGGCGAGATAGGTGTGGGCGAGCACGCCCTCGGCGCCGGCGCCGGTGTGATAGCCGACGAAGGCGATGCCGTCGACGTCGGCGTGCTGCACGCCCTCCACCATGGAGAGGGACTTGTGCCGGCCGGTGAGCATCTCGGCCCGCTCGTCGAGCCGTTCGAGGAGCAGGTTACGCATCGTCCAGTGCGCTTCGTTGATGAGCACCTCGTCGGCGCCGCCGTCGAAGAAGCCGAGCACCGCCGCGTTCACGTCGGAGGTGAACATGGACCGGCACCGCTCCCACTGCGGTGTCCCCGGCAGCACGTCGGCGGGCCAGGTGACGCCGGTGGCGCCTTCCATGTCGGCGCTGATCAGGATCTTCATGCCTGGAAACCGTACGCGGCGACCGGCGGCACGACCACCCCTGTGGACAAGTGTCGGTGGAGTGGACCTGTGAAGCCGGCCGGTCGCCGTCGCGAGTGTGTCAGTCCTCGTGGCCGAGCTGCAGGTCGCGTTCGGTGCGCCCGCCGCCGGCGACCTGGAGGACGGTGGCGACCGGCGGGTAGCCGGCGGCGATGACCGTGTACTCGCCGGAGGACAGGTCGACGAACCGGAACGTTCCGTCCGGTCCGGTCGTCAGGGTGTCCACCACGTTCCCGGCGGCGTCGAGGAGGGTGACCCGGGCGTCCTCGACCGGGCGACCGCCGCCCGCGCGGACCGTCCCGCGCAGCACCGCGCCGCCCGCCAGCTCGATGTCCTGACGGGTCTCGCGGGAGGCCTGCACGCTCACCGGGAGGGCGGCGGGCCTGAAGGCCGGGGCGCTGGCGGCCAGCGTGTACTCCCCCGCCACCAGCTCGGTGATCACATAGCCGCCCTCGCGTCCGCTGCGAGTGGAGGCCACGACGTCTCCGCGGACGTCGGTGAGGGTGACCGCCGCGTCCCGTACGGGAGAACCGTCGGCGGTGACGACCGTTCCGGCCAGCCGGCCCGCACCGCCGAGCACGACGTCGAGCTCGACCGGGCGTTCCCCGACGGTGACGGAGACGGCCTGCGGCTGGTGCCCGCCCGCCGCGGCGATCAGGACGTACGAGCCGGCGCCCGGCACGCTGAGCGCGTACCGCCCGTCCTCGCCGCTGCCGCCCCGGCCGATCTGCCGCCCCTGGACGTCGATGAGGGTGAGGGCGGCGCGCGGGACGCGGGTGCCGTCGTGGTGCTGGACGGTGCCGCAGACCGGGAGCCCGGCGGGGGCGGGATGGGCGGTGGCGTTCCTGGCCCGGGGGACGGCGGTGGCCTCGGCGGCGGGGGTGTGGTGGGACACCAGCGGTTTCTCCTTGAGGAAGAAGGCGAGAACGAGGCCGAGCACGAGGACCGGCACGAGGTAGAGGAAGATGCGCGGCATCGCGTCCGCGTACGCCTGGATGTAGGCGTCGCGCAGGGCGGGCGGCAGGGCGTGCACCGTCTGCGGAGTGATCGATTCGGCGGCGGGCAGCGCCGCTCCCGCCGTGCGCGGAAGGGAGTCGGCGAGGGCGTCGTCGAGCCGGGCGGCGAAGAGCGTGCCGAAGACGGCGGCGCCGACGCTGCCTCCGATCTGGCGGAAGTAGTTGTGGGCGCTGGTGGCGGTGCCGAGGTCGGCGGGGCGTACGGAGTTCTGCACTGCCAGGATGAGGACCGGCATGACGAGGCCGATGCCGACGCCGAGGACGGCCTGCCAGACGCTGTGGTGCAGGCGGGGGGTGTCCGTCTCCATCCGGGAGAGCAGCCACATGCCGGCGACGGAGACCGCGCCGCCGAGCACCGGGTAGATCCGGTAGTGGCCGGTGCGGCTGATGAGCTGCCCGGAGACGATCGACGCGACGACGATCCCGCCCATCAGGGGCAGCATGAGGAGGCCGGACTCGGTGGCGGTGGCGCCCTCCACCATCTGCAGGAAGGTGGGCAGATAGCTGGCGGCGCCGAACAGCGCGATGCCGACGACCGCTCCGACGAGGCTGGTGACGGTGAAGACCGAGTCGCGGAACAGGCGCAGTGGGATGAGGGGTTCGGGCGCGAAGTGCTCGACGATCAGGAAGAGCAGGGTGCTCGCGGCGGCGCCGCAGCCGAGGCCGATGACGACCCGGGAGTTCCACGCGTACTCGGTCCCGCCCCAGCTGGTCAGCAGGACCACGCAGGTGGAGGCGGCGGCCAGCAGGATCGCGCCCAGTACGTCGAGCCTCGCCCGCTCCTTCGGCTTGGGGAGCTTGAGGACGAGGGCGACGACGGCGAGGGTGACGAGTCCGAAGGGGACGTTGAAGTAGAAGCACCAGCGCCAGGAGACGTGGTCGGTGAAGAAGCCGCCGAGCAGGGGTCCGGCGACGGAGGCCAGACCGAAGGCGGCCCCGATGAGTCCCATGTAGCGGCCGCGTTCCCGGGCCGGGACGATGTCCGCGATGATCGCCTGGACACCGATCATGAGGCCACCGGCGCCGACGCCCTGCACGGCCCGGAAGGCGATGAGCTCGTCCATGGTCCGCGACCAGCCGGCCAGGGCCGAGCCGACGACGAAGACCACGATGGCGAAGAGGAAGACGCCCTTGCGGCCGAAGAGGTCGCCGAGCTTGCCGTAGACGGGCAGGCCGATGGTGGCGGTGAGGAGGTAGGCGGTGATGGCCCAGGACATCCGGTCCAGGCCCTGGAGTTCGCCGACGATCTTCGGCAGGGCGGTGGCGACGATCATCTGCTCCAGCGCGGCGAGCAGCAGCGCGAGCATGAGCCCGAAGAAGACGAGCCGGACCCGGCGGGGGTCGTGGGCCGGTTCCGGGCCGGGCGGCGGTTCCTGGCCGGACGGTGGATCGCCCTCGACGAGCGACGTCGTATCCTCGGCGGCTTTCACCATCGCGATCGCACCCACGTGTTGCTCCCCTCGTCACGACGTCAGCGCCGCGCCATTCTTCGCATTGGGCGCGAAGCGGGAGCAAGTCGGACGGGAGGGGGATCGGTGGCGCCTCGGAGCGTGAACACGCCTGCGCCAGGTGGCACTTGGGGCGCTCATCAGCGCGTTTACGAGAGCGCCCGCGCCCCCTGGGCGCGCGGGGCGCTCACGGGGGTCGCGGGGAAACCACTCGAATCGGTGAGCGGTGTTCGCCGAGGAGGCTACTTCTCCACCTGGGCGGCCAGGTTGGCCAGCACCGCGTCGTAGATGCGGGCGAGCCCCTTGGGGGCGAAGGTCCTCTCGAAGAAGCCGCCGATGCCGCCGGCGCCGTTCCAGACGGTGGTGACGACGGCCTTCGAGGCGCCTTCTCCGGCGGGGGTCACGGTCCAGGTGGTGACCATGGAGGAGTTGCGGTCCTTCTCGACGAGCTGCCCGTCCGTGGGCTCGGTGACCTCCAGGAGGCAGTCCCGGACCCGCTTGCTCGTCGCCTGGAGCTTCCAGTGGACGAGGGTGCCCTCGCCGTCGCCGCCCTCCCGCACCTCGTACTCGCTGAAGTGCTCCGGCAGCACCTTCGCGCGCGTGCCGCTGTAGTCGGCCAGAGCGTCGAACACCGTCTCCGCGTCCGCCGCGATGATCCGCTCCGTGGTGGCCTCGACCTGCGCCATTGCACTTCCTCCAGCTTGGTTCCTCGGGGTGGGGGACCAGCCAACCACCTGCGACCCGGCCCCCCAAATCCGGGTTGCGACGATCAAGGGAACATGTGTTCTATTCTGTGGCCAGGGTCGAGGACGCGGCTCGGGACACTGCCATCGAGGAGGCGGCCATGCGCTGGGACAATCTGGGCGAGGATCCCGCCCCCGCCGACATCGCGCTGTTCGGTACGGACGCGGTCACCACCCGCACCTTCGACACACCGGAGTTCCGGGGGATCACCTTCCACGAAGTGCGGGCCCGCTCGATCCTGAACCGGGTGCCGGGCGCCTCCCGCATGCCGTTCGAATGGACGGTCAACCCCTACCGCGGCTGCACGCACGCGTGCGTCTACTGCTTCGCCCGCAAGACGCACAGCTATCTGGACCTCGACACCGGCCTCGGTTTCGACTCCCAGATCGTCGTCAAGATCAACGCCCCGGAGCTGCTGCGCAAGCAGCTCGCCTCCCGCCGCTGGCAGGGCGCGCACGTCGCGATGGGCACCAACGTGGACTGCTACCAGCGCGCCGAGGGCCGCTACCGGCTGATGCCGGGCATCATCGCGGCGCTGCGCGACCACGCCAACCCGTTCTCGATCCTCACCAAGGGCACCTTGATCCTGCGTGACCTGGACCTCCTGGTGCAGGCGGCCGAGGTGACCGAGGTCGGCATCTCCGTCTCGGTCGGCTTCACCGACCAGGAGCTGTGGCGCACCGTCGAGCCCGGCACGCCCTCACCGCAGCGGCGCCTGGACGTCGTACGGACGCTCGGCGAGCACGGCATCGGCTGCGGGGTGCTCATGGCCCCGGTCATCCCCTTCCTCGGTGACCGGCCGGAGCAGCTGCGCGAGACGGTGCGCGCCATCGCCGACGCCGGCGCGACGTCCGTGACCCCGCTCGTCCTGCATCTGCGGCCCGGCGCGCGCGAGTGGTTCATGGCATGGCTGAGGCAGCACCACCCGCGTCTGGTGGGGCGGTACGAGCGGATGTACGCGGACGGGGCCTACGCGCCGACCTGGTACCAGCGCCGGATCACCCGTCAGGTGCACGAGTACGCCGACGAGTTCGGGATCGGCCCGGCCCGCCGGGGAGCGGCGCGCCGGATACCCGTACCGGAAGAACCCGCGCTCGCGGGGCCGACCCAGCTCACCCTCCTCTGATCGGGTGAGCTCTCGGCGGAACAGGTCCGTCCGCACCGCGTTCCGGGCACGGACGCCCTATGAACCCACGCGCAGGACTGCTGATCGCCACTGGGGCACTGGTCGCGGGGACGGTCACCGTCCTGCCCGCGGCCGCGGAGCCCCGGCCCGAACCGGCCACCCGCCCCCTCGCCCCGCTCGCCTGGACCGGCTGCCCCACCAAGGCGTATCCGAGGCTCCAGTGCGCCACGCTGAAGGTGCCGCTGAACCACGCCGAGCCGAAGGGCCGGACCGTGACCCTCGCCCTGACCCGCGTCGCGCACACCGCGAAGGACTACCAGGGGCCGCTGCTCGTCAACCCCGGCGGCCCGGGCGGGAGCGGCCGGGCCATGGCCGGGTTCGTGGCGGCCTCGCTGCCCGCGAAGGTGGCGGCGCGGTACGACGTGATCGGCTTCGACCCGCGCGGGGTCGGCGAGAGCGAACCCGCACTCGACTGCAAGCCCGGCCACTTCGACCCCGTACGGCCGGACTCCGTGCCGCGCGGCGCCGAGGGGGAGCGGAGCAACGTCGAGCGGGCGCGGTCGTTCGCGGCGGCGTGCGGGGAGAAGTACCGCGACGTGCTGCCGTACATCGACACGGTCAGCGCGGCACGGGACCTGGACGCGATCCGCGCGGCGGTGGGCGCGCCCCGGATCCACTACCTCGGCTACTCCTACGGCACGTACCTCGGCGCCGTGTACGCGCGGCTGTATCCGCAGCGGGTGGGCCGGTTCGCCCTCGACTCCGTGGTCAATCCCCGGGGCGTCTGGTACGAGGACAACATCGCGCAGGACTACGCCTTCGACAGCCGGCACAAGGACTTCATGGCCTGGGTGGCCCGCCAGGACGCCACGTACAAGCTGGGCACGGACCCGGCGGCGGTCGAGGCCGCCTGGTACCGGATGCGTGAGGCGGTGGGCCTTAACCCGGCCGACGGCAAGGTCGGCCCGGGCGAGCTGGAGGACACCTTCCTGCCCGGCGGCTACTACAACGGATACTGGCCGAAGCTGGCCGAGGCGTTCTCGGCGTACGTCAACGAGAAGGACGCCGGCCCGCTGACCGAGGCGTACGAGGACCACGCGGCGGCGGACGCCGCGGCCGACAACGGCTACTCCGTCTACACCAGCGTGCAGTGCCGGGACGCGGCGTGGCCGCGTGACTGGAACGTCTGGCGCAAGGACAACTGGGAGGTGCACGCGAAGGCGCCCTTCTCCGCCTGGAACAACGCCTGGTACAACGCTCCGTGCGCGTTCTGGCCGGTGAAGTCGCTGACTCCGCCCGACGTCACGAACGATGCGGTGCCGCCGATGCTGATCCTCCAGGCGACGGACGACGCGGCGACCCCGTACGAGGGGGGTGTGGCGCTGCACCGGATGGTGGGCGGCTCCAGCCTGGTGGTCGAGGAGGGCGGCGGGAACCACGGGGTGTCGCTGGGCGGGAACGACTGCCTGGACACGCATCTGGCGGCCTACTTCTCCACGGGGCGCGTGCCGCGCGGCGCCGCGGGGGCGGAGGCGGACGCGGTCTGCGCGGCCCTCCCGGAGCCGAAGCCGGTGAAGGAGGCGAAGACGCCGGCGACCCGTGACGGTGGGTCGACCCGTGACGCCGCCTCGGCGCGCGGCGCCCTCCTGCACCGGCTCCTCGGGCACGGCGGCTGAGCGGACGCTCCCGGACCGCCGGTGACGGGACTGTCAGTGGCGTGGGCGAGGATGTCGGACATGAGTACGCATCTCTCCCACGTGCCCGCCCCGGCGGGGGTCGCCCCGAGTCCCCAGTACAGCCACGTCGTGTGGGGCACCGGCCGGTTCGTCGCGATATCCGGCCAGTGCTCCCTCGACGCCTCGGGTGCGGTCGTCGGGGAGAACGACCCGGCGGCGCAGGCCCGTCAGGTCTTCGAGAACCTGCGCCGCTGTCTCGCCTCGGCCGGCGCCGGCTTCGAGGACGTGGTGAAGCTGACGTACTTCGTCACCGACGTCGCCCACCTTCCGGCAGTCCGGGCGGCGCGTGACGCCGCTTTCGGCGGGGCCCCGCTTCCGGCGAGCTCGGCCGTCCAGGTCTCCGCGCTGGTCCGCCCGGAGCTGCTGATCGAGATCGAGGCGTTCGCGCTCGTCCCGGAACCGGAGGAGGAGCCCGTCTCGTCCGCGGCGCTCGCGCTGGTCCCGGCACTGGAGGAGGAGACCTCCTAAGGTTCCGGCCACGGTCCGCCGGGCAGGGCCTGGCCGTCGAGCCGGGCGAGGGCCTGGCGGGCCGCCGCGCCGAGGCGGGGGTGGGGAAGGGCGGCCTGCAGAGCGCCTCGGGCGCGTCCGTCGCCGAGCGCGCCCAGGCCCTCGACGCAGGCGAGACCGACCCGCCAGTGCGGATCGTCGGCCTTCAACCGCCGTTCGAGGACGGTGATCAGGGCCGGTACGGACTCGGGGGCGCGCAGTTCGGTGAGCAGACGGACCGGCAACAGGGCGTAGGCGACGCGGAGTTCGTTGGTGGCGAGGGCGGCGGCGGCCCGGGCGGTACGGGGGTCGCCGAGCCGCGCCAGCGCGTAGGCGGCGGAGACGCAGCGTTCCGGGTCGCGGTGGTTGAGCAGGAGGACGAGGGCTTCGAAGGCGCGCGGGTCCCCCGCGAGGCCGAGCCGGAAGGCGGCGATCTCCCGGGCCCAGAGCGGCTGTCCGGGCGCGGTGAGAACGCGCGCGAAATCGCCGGGATCCTCACGCGCGACGAGTTCTCCGAACGTTTCGGAGTCGCCGTGGATCTCGTCCCGCAATCGATCGATCATCGAGCAGAATTCGGGGTCCCGAGCGATATCCATGGCGTTCAGCGTATCCGCGATCCAGATCACATTTTCCGAACTTCCCAGGACTGGCGCGCTCGTTACTCGCCGGTTAATCTCAGGTGAGCGGGGCACCCCCCGCAGCACTCACAACGGCCTGGTGACGCAGCCGTTGTGGGATCGAGTTTGTCGGTTCGGCATTTTTCGACGTGGCTCCGGGACAGAGCCCGTCGCTTTTTCTCCGCGCGATCTGTGCGCGCCCGCATTGCCGCCCTCAGTCGTCACTCTTCCCTCCCTGGAGTCCCCTGATGGACACCCCTCTCTCCACCATCGCCGTCGTCGGTCTCGGCACCATGGGCACGGGCATCGCCGACGTCCTCGCCCGGGCCGGCCGCGAGGTCATCGGCATCGACATCAGCGACGCCGCCGCGGCCCGGGCCGTCGCCGCGCTGGAAGCCTCCACCGCCCGCGCGGTGAGCCGTGAGCGGATCACCGAGGAGGAGCGCCGCGACGTCCTCGCCCGCTTCCGTACCTTCTCCGACCTCCACGCGGCCGCCGACGCCGATCTCGTGATCGAGGTCGTGCCCGAGTCGTACGAGGCCAAGCAGGAGGTCTTCCGGGCGCTGGACGCCGTCGTCCGGCCCGACGCGATCATCGCCACCGGTACCAACGCCCTGTCCGTCACCCGTCTCGCCGCCGACTCGGCGCACCCCGAGCGCGTGCTCGGCCTGCACTTCTTCACCCCGGTCCAGGCGATGAAGCTGGTGGAGGTCGTCTCCTCGGTCCTCACCGCCCCGCAGGCCGTCCAGGCCGTCACCGATCTCGCCCTCGACCTCGGCAAGGAGCCCGTCGCGGTCGGCGACCGCCCCGGGTTCGTCGCCGACGGCCTGCTCTTCGGCTACCTCAACCAGGCCGCGGCCATGTACGAGGCCAAGTACGCCTCCCGTGAGGACATCGACGCCGCCATGCGGCTGGGCTGCGGTCTGCCGATGGGCCCGCTGGCCCTTCTCGACCTGGTCGGGATCGACACCGCCCGCACCGTCCTGGAGGCGATGTACAGCGAGTCGCGCGACCGGCTGCACGCCCCCGCCCCGATCCTCAAGCAGCTGAGCGAGGCGGGTCTGACCGGCCGCAAGTCGGGCCGCGGCTTCTACACGTACGACGCGCCGGGCTCGGCCACCGTGGTCCGGGACGCGCTGACGCCGCTGGAGGACTCGGCCGCGGGCGGCCGGGAGACCCGCGAGGTCCGTTCGGTGGGCGTCGCCGGCTCCGGCACCATGGCCTCGGGCATCGCCGAGGTCTTCGCCAAGGCCGGTTACACGGTCGTGCTGGCGGCCCGGTCGCAGGAGAAGGCCGACACCGCCAAGGCCCGGATCGCCAAGTCGCTCACCCGTTCGGTCGACAAGGGCCGGATGACCGGCGAGGCCCGCGACGAGACGCTGGCCCGGATCACCCCGGCAGGTTCGCTCGACTCCTTCGCCGAGGTCGACCTCGCCGTCGAGGCGGTCGCCGAGGACCTGGAGATCAAGCAGCAGCTCTTCGCGGCCCTCGACAAGATCTGCAAGCCGGGCGCGGTGCTCGCCACCACGACCTCCTCGCTGCCGGTCGTCGCCTGTGCCCGCGCCACCTCGCGCCCGCAGGACGTCATCGGGATGCACTTCTTCAACCCGGCGCCCGCCATGAAGCTGGTGGAGATCGTCCGTACGGTCCTGACCGCCGACGACGTGCACGCCACGGTCCGCGAGGTCACCGCGAAGATCAGGAAGCACCCGGTGGACTGCGGCGACCGGGCCGGCTTCATCGTGAACGCGCTGCTCTTCCCGTACCTGAACAACGCGGTCAAGATGGTCCAGGAGCACTACGCCTCCCTGGACGACATCGACGCCGCGATGAAGCTGGGCGGCGGCTACCCGATGGGACCGTTCGAGCTCCTCGACGTCGTCGGGCTCGACGTCTCCCTCGCGATCGAGAAGGTGCTGCACCGCGAGTTCCGCGACCCGGGTCTGGCTCCGGCGCCGCTCCTGGAGCACCTGGTGGCCGCGGGCTGCCTCGGCCGCAAGACGGGTCGCGGCTTCCGCGAATATGCCCGACGCTGAGCCCGCCGCGGGCTGGGGAGGGCTGCTGAGTCCACCGGGCTCTTCCGGAGGCCCCGGCGACCCTCCCCCACCTGGGCACACTCCCGCGCTGATGCAGTACGTTCAGGACATGTCCAAGGCCGCGAAGTCACCCCGTGCCACGTCCACGTCCACCTCCGACACCACGGAGAGCACGGCGGGTACCCGCGCGGCCGCTCAGCGGCTCAAGATGCGCCGCGAGCTGGCGGCCGCGGCGATGGAACTGTTCGCGACCAAGGGGTACGAGGCCACGACGGTCGACGAGATCGCCGCGGCCGCCGGCGTCGCGCGCCGGACGTTCTTCCGCCACTTCCGCTCCAAGGAAGAGGCGATCTTCCCCGACCACGACGACACCCTGGTGCGGGCGGAGGCGGTACTGAACGCCGCGCCGCCGCACGAGCACCCGCTGGACACGGTCTGCCGGGGCATCAAGGAAGTCATGAAGATGTACGCGGGGTCCCCGGCGGTCTCCGTGGAGCGTTACCGGCTCACTCGCGAGGTCCCCACCCTGCGGGAGCGCGAGATCGCTTCGGTGGCCCGCTACGAGCGGCTGTTCACCCGCTATCTCCTGGGTCACTTCGACGAGCGCGACCACCACGACGGCAACGACGACCCGCTGCTCGCCGAGGTGGCGGCGTCGGCGGTGGTCACGGCCCACAACCACGTGCTGCGCCGCTGGCTGCGGGCGGGCGGCCAGGGCGATGTGGAGGCACAGCTCGACCACGCCTTCGCGATCGTCCGGGAGACCTTCGGCACCGGCATAGGCGCCCGGCCGGCGCAGGCCCAGCAGCCGGCCCAGCAGCCGGCCACCCCCGCCCCGGCGGCGGCCACGGTCCTCGCGTCCACCGGAAACGACGTGGTGATCGCCGTGGCGCGTACGGACGCCCCGCTGGACGAGGTCATGCGCACCATCCAGCAGGCGCTGACGAAGAACTGACCCTCCTCGCGCCGAGGCACGGACGAAGGCCGCCCCACGACGGGGCGGCCTTCGTCCGTTTTCATCCCGTCCTCCGATCGATCATCGCTCATGTGTGAGGGGCGGATCGCATCTGAGTGAAATTGTTGGCACGCAGTGCCTTGTCAGGTGACACGCGGTGCCATACGTTGATGTTGTCCGGGCGGCCGGCGCGCCGAGGTCTCCTCGTGCGCCGGCTGTCCCCACAAGCGATCGTGATTGTGCGCCCGGACGCCTGCGTCACAGGCACCCTCCGCGCCCACCCGGCGCAGCCACCGCACCACCCGCCGAACCGACGGCACACCTCCACAGCAGCACTCCACGACGTAACCCCTCAGCGTCTCGCTCAGACGCCGCACCGCCGGAGGCAACCCCGTGAAGGAAATCCTGGACGCGATCCAGTCGCCGGAGACCACGTCCGCCGACTTCGCCAACCTCAAGCTCCCCGAGTCGTACCGCGCGGTCACCGTGCACAAGGACGAGACCGAGATGTTCGCCGGTCTCCCCAGCCGCGAGAAGGACCCGCGCAAGTCGCTCCACCTCGACGACGTGGCGCTGCCCGAGCTCGGCCCGGGCGAGGCCCTGGTCGCCGTCATGGCCAGCTCCGTGAACTACAACTCGGTCTGGACCTCGATCTTCGAGCCGGTGTCGACCTTCGGCTTCCTGGAGCGCTACGGCCGGCTCAGCGACCTCAGCAAGCGTCACGACCTGCCGTACCACGTCATCGGCTCCGACCTCGCGGGCGTCGTCCTGCGCACCGGCCCCGGCGTGAACTCGTGGAAGCCCGGCGACGAGGTCGTCGCGCACTGCCTCTCGGTCGAGCTGGAGTCGTCGGACGGCCACAACGACACGATGCTCGACCCCGAGCAGCGCATCTGGGGCTTCGAGACCAACTTCGGCGGCCTGGCCGAGATCGCGCTCGTCAAGTCCAACCAGCTGATGCCGAAGCCGGACCACCTCAGCTGGGAGGAGGCGGCGGCCCCGGGCCTGGTCAACTCCACCGCGTACCGCCAGCTCGTCTCCCGCAACGGCGCCGGCATGAAGCAGGGCGACAACGTCCTGATCTGGGGCGCGAGCGGCGGGCTCGGCTCGTACGCCACCCAGTTCGCGCTGGCCGGCGGCGCCAACCCGATCTGTGTCGTCTCCAGCGACCAGAAGGCGGACATCTGCCGCTCCATGGGCGCCGAGGCGATCATCGACCGCAACGCCGAGGGCTACAAGTTCTGGAAGGACGAGCAGACCCAGGACCCGAAGGAGTGGAAGCGCTTCGGCAAGCGCATCCGCGAGCTCACCGGCGGCGAGGACATCGACATCGTCTTCGAGCACCCCGGCCGCGAGACCTTCGGCGCGAGCGTCTACGTCACCCGCAAGGGCGGCACCATCACCACCTGCGCCTCGACCTCGGGCTACATGCACGAGTACGACAACCGCTACCTGTGGATGTCGCTGAAGCGGATCATCGGCTCGCACTTCGCCAACTACCGCGAGGCGTGGGAGGCCAACCGCCTGATCGCCAAGGGCAAGATCCACCCGACCCTCTCCAAGGTGTACTCCCTGGAGGACACCGGGCAGGCCGCCTACGACGTGCACCGCAACCTCCACCAGGGCAAGGTCGGCGTGCTCGCGCTCGCCCCCGAGGAGGGCCTGGGCGTGCGCGACCCGGAGATGCGCGCGAAGCACATCGACGCCATCAACCGCTTCCGTAACATCTGAACCCGGGACCTCATATGACAGAGCGTCAGGACATCGGCACAGAGCGCCCGCAGGGGAGTGAGCGGAACAAGAAGGACCGGCCGTGGCTCATGCGGACCTACGCCGGTCACTCGACCGCCGAGGCGTCCAACGAGCTGTACCGGCGCAACCTGGCCAAGGGTCAGACCGGCCTCTCGGTCGCCTTCGACCTGCCGACGCAGACCGGCTACGACCCCGACCACATCCTCGCCCGCGGCGAGGTCGGCCGGGTCGGGGTCCCGGTCTCGCACCTCGGTGACATGCGCCGGCTGTTCCAGGACATCCCCCTGGAGCAGATGAACACCTCGATGACCATCAACGCCACGGCCATGTGGCTCCTGGCGCTCTATCAGGTGGTCGCGGAGGAGCAGGGCGCGGACGTCACCAGGCTCCAGGGCACCACCCAGAACGACATCGTGAAGGAGTACCTGTCGCGCGGGACGCACGTCTTCCCGCCCGGCCCGTCGCTGCGGCTGACGACGGACATGATCACCTACACGGTGAACCACATCCCGAAGTGGAACCCGATCAACATCTGCAGCTACCACCTGCAGGAGGCGGGAGCCACTCCGGTCCAGGAGATCTCGTACGCGATGTCCACCGCCATCGCGGTGCTCGACGCGGTCTTCGCCTCCGGCCAGGTCCCCGAGGAGCGCAAGGGCGAGGTCGTCGCCCGTATCTCCTTCTTCGTGAACGCGGGCGTCCGCTTCATCGAGGAGATGTGCAAGATGCGCGCCTTCGGCCGTATCTGGGACAAGATCACCCGTGAGCGGTACGGCATCGAGGACGCCAAGCAGCGCCGCTTCCGCTACGGCGTGCAGGTCAACTCGCTCGGTCTGACCGAGGCACAGCCGGAGAACAACGTCCAGCGGATCGTCCTCGAGATGCTGGCCGTGACGCTCTCCAAGGACGCACGCGCGCGTGCCGTCCAGCTGCCCGCCTGGAACGAGGCCCTGGGGCTCCCCCGCCCCTGGGACCAGCAGTGGTCGCTCCGCATCCAGCAGGTCCTCGCGCACGAGTCGGACCTGCTGGAGTACGAGGACATCTTCGCCGGGTCGCACGTCATCGAGGCCAAGGTCGACTCCCTCGTGGAGGAGTGCCTGGCGGAGATCGACCGGATCCAGGAGATGGGCGGCGCGATGGCCGCCGTCGAGTCCGGCTACCTCAAGTCGCAGCTGGTCTCCTCGCACGCCGAACGGCGGGCCCGGATCGAGGCCGGCGAGGAGAAGATCGTCGGCGTCAACATCTTCCAGTCCACCGAGGAGAACCCGCTCACCGCGGACCTCGACACGGCGATCATGACGGTCGACCCGGCCAACGAGGCCCGTGTCGTGGCCAAGCTCCACGAGTGGCGCGACAACCGCGACGAGACCCGCGCCCAGGAGGCCCTGGCCGCGCTCAAGGCGACCGCCGCGGGCGACGGGAACCTCTTCGAGGCGACTCTGGAGTGCGCCCGCGCGGGCGTCACCACCGGCGAGTGGTCCTGGGCGCTGCGGGACGTCTTCGGCGAGTTCCGCGCCCCGACCGGTGTCTCCTCGGCCCCGGTCGCCGTGACCGCCGAGGAGGGCACGCCGCTCGCTCTCGTACGGGAGAAGGTGAAGCGGACCGCCGACGAGCTGGGCTCCGGCCGGCTGCGGCTCCTGGTGGGCAAGCCGGGCCTGGACGGACACTCCAACGGCGCCGAGCAGATCGCCGTACGCGCGCGTGACGCCGGTTTCGAGGTGGTGTACCAGGGGATCCGGCTGACGCCCGAGCAGATCGTCAACGCTGCCCTCGCGGAGGACGTGCACTGCGTGGGTCTGTCGATCCTCTCCGGCTCGCACGCCGAGCTGGTCCCGGACGTCCTCGACCGCCTCCGCGAGGCGGGCGCGGCCGATATTCCGGTCATCGTCGGCGGGATCATCCCGAACGCCGACGCCGCAGATCTGAAGCGGGCGGGAGTGGCCGCCGTCTTCACACCGAAGGACTTCGGCATCACCGAGATCATCGGCCGTATCGTCGACGAGATCCGGAAAGCGAACAAGCTCGACCCTCTGGAGGTCCCCGCATGACCACGCCGGCTTCCCCTGTGAACCGACTCCGCCCGCGCCGCTCCTGCCTCGCGGTCCCCGGCTCCAACCCGCGCTTCCTGGAGAAGGCCCAGGGCCTCGCTGCCGACCAGGTCTTCCTCGACCTGGAGGACGCCTGCGCGCCGCTCGCCAAGCCCGAGGCGCGCCACACCATCGTGAAGTTCCTCAACGAGGGCGACTGGACCGGCAAGACGCGGGTCGTGCGGGTCAACGACTGGACGACCCACTGGACGTACCGTGACGTCGTCACCGTCGTCGAGGGCGCCGGCCAGAACCTCGACTGCATCATGCTGCCGAAGGTCCAGGACGCCCAGCAGATCGTGGCGCTCGACCTCCTGCTGACCCAGATCGAGAAGACGATGGGCTTCGAGGTCGGCAAGATCGGCATCGAGGCGCAGATCGAGAACGCGCAGGGTCTCAACAACGTCAACGCGATCGCGCAGGCCTCCCCTCGCGTGGAGACGATCATCTTCGGCCCGGCCGACTTCATGGCCTCCATCAACATGAAGTCGCTGGTCGTCGGCGAGCAGCCGCCCGGCTACGGCGCCGACGCGTACCACTACATCCTCATGGCCATCCTGATGGCGGCCCGCGCCAACAACCTCCAGGCGATCGACGGCCCCTACCTCCAGATCCGCAACCAGGAGGGCTACAAGGCGGTCGCCCAGCGCGCCGCGGCTCTGGGCTTCGACGGCAAGTGGGTGCTGCACCCGGACCAGGTCGCCGCGGCGAACGAGATCTTCTCCCCCTCGCAGGAGGACTTCGACCACGCCGAGCTGATCCTGGACGCGTACGACTACTACACCTCCGAGGCCGGCGGCAAGAAGGGCTCGGCCATGCTCGGCGACGAGATGATCGACGAGGCCAGCCGCAAGATGGCCCTGGTCATCTCCGGCAAGGGCCGCGCCGCCGGAATGCAGCGCACCACCAAGTTCGAGATCCCGGAGGCGTAGGACCCATGCAGTTCGGCCGTACGTACGAAGAGTTCGAAATCGGTGCCGTGTACAAGCACTGGCCCGGAAAGACGGTCACCGAATACGACGACCATCTCTTCTGTCTGCTGACGATGAATCACCACCCGCTTCACATGGATGTGAATTACGCGGAGAACACGACGGACTTCAAGAAGAACGTCGTCGTCGGCAACTACATCTACTCGCTGCTGCTCGGCATGTCCGTCCCGGACGTCTCGGGCAAGGCGATCGCCAATCTGGAGATCGAGTCGCTGCGCCATGTCGCGCCGACCTTCCACGGCGACACCATCTACGGCGAGACCACGGTCCTCGACAAGACACCGTCGAAGTCGAAGAACGACCGCGGGATCGTCTACGTCGAGACCAAGGGCTACAAGCAGGACGGCACCCTCGTGTGCGTCTTCCGCCGCAAGGTGATGGTCCCCACCGAGACGTACATCAAGGAGCGCGGCGGCGAGCAGCCCGGCCGCCCCCAGCTCAAGGAACAGGGGAAGTAGTCATGGCGCGACTCGCCCAGACCCACGGTCTGACCGATGTGCAGCAGGAGATCCTCGCCACGGTCCGGGACTTCGTCGACAAGGAGATCATCCCGGTCGCGACGGAGCTGGAGCACCGCGACGAGTACCCGCAGCAGATCGTCGACGGGCTCAAGGAGCTCGGTGTCTTCGGTCTCATGATCCCCGAGGAGTACGGGGGCCTGGGTGAGTCGCTGCTCACCTACGCGCTGTGCGTGGAGGAGATCGCCCGCGGCTGGATGTCGGTCTCCGGCATCATCAACACCCACTTCATCGTGGCGTACATGCTCAAGCAGCACGGCACCCAGGAGCAGAAGGAGTACTTCCTTCCGCGGATGGCGGCCGGCGAGACGCGCGGCGCCTTCTCGATGTCGGAGCCGGCCCTCGGCTCGGATGTGTCGGCCATCACGTCCAAGGCGGTCAAGGACGGCGACGAGTACGTCCTGAACGGCCAGAAGATGTGGCTGACGAACGGCGGTACGTCGACGCTGGTCGCCGTCCTCGTCCGAAGTGACGAAGGACACCCCGAGGGGACGGCCCCCCACAAGTCGATGACGACCTTCCTCGTCGAGAAGGAGCCCGGCTTCGGAGAGGTCCGCCCCGGCCTCACCATCCCCGGGAAGATCGACAAGATGGGCTACAAGGGCGTCGACACCACCGAGCTCATCATGGACGGACTGCGCATTCCGGCCAATCGGGTCCTCGGTGGCACCACCGGCCGAGGGTTTTACCAAATGATGGACGGTGTCGAGGTCGGACGGGTGAATGTCGCGGCCCGTGGCTGCGGCGTCGCTCAGCGTGCCTTCGAGCTGGGTGTCTCGTACGCCCAGCAGCGCCACACCTTCGGCAAGCCGATCGCCCAGCATCAGGCGATTCAGTTCAAGTTGGCCGAAATGGCTACCAAGGTGGAAGCCGCTCATGCCATGATGGTGAACGCAGCGCGCAAAAAGGACTCCGGGGAACGAAACGATCTCGAAGCAGGGATGGCGAAGTACCTCGCCTCCGAGTACTGCAAGGAAGTCGTCGAGGACGCCTTCCGTATCCACGGTGGATACGGGTTCTCCAAGGAGTACGAGATCGAGCGCCTCTACCGCGAGGCGCCGATGCTGCTCATCGGTGAAGGTACCGCCGAGATCCAGAAAATGATCATCGGTCGCCGGTTGCTCGAGGAGTACCGCTTCCAGGGTTGATTGTCGCTTTTGAGTCGGTTCGGCCGCGAAGAAGATCACACCCTGACAGCGTTTGCCGAGGGTTTCCGGCCGACCGACTCGGCTTCTGGCTTGCCCAGTTGCGGCTCGCAACCGATAGCATCGCCGGAAAGCCGCCGTCCCCGTTGCCAGTGCGGCATCATCCGCTACGAAGGTCATCCATGCCCCACAGCCAAACCTCTGCACCTCGCGACAGCCTCGCTGGCGTACGCCTCGCGCGCGGAGCATCGCCGTGGCTTCTGCCGACCGTCGCCACCGCGGCGCTCAGCCTGACCCGGGCCCGCAAGTCCGGGCGCTGGGCCGCTGTCGCCGTGCCCACCACCGCCCTGGCGGCGGGCATGCTGTGGTTCTTCCGCGACCCCGAGCGCGAGATCGCTCAGGGCCGGGTCATCTCGCCCGCCGACGGTGTGGTGCAGAGCATCATGCCGTGGAAGGACGGCCGGACCCGGGTCGCCATCTTCATGAGCCCGCTGAACGTCCACGTCAACCGCGCGCCGCTGGCCGGCACGGTGACGTCCGTGGAGCACATCCCCGGCGGGTTCGTCCCGGCGTTCAACAAGGAGAGCGAGAACAACGAGCGCGTTGTCTGGCACTTCGACACCGAGCTCGGTGACATCGAGATGGTGCAGATCGCGGGGGCCGTGGCCCGCCGCATCGTGCCGTACATCCCGCAGGGGACGAAGGTCGAGCAGGGCGAGCGCATCGGTCTGATCCGTTTCGGGTCGCGCGTTGACATCTACCTTCCGGAAGGTGTCGACGTCGCTGTCGAGGTCGGTCAGACCACGACCGCGGGGGTGACTCGCATTGACCGTGATTGATCCCGACACGCGAGCCGGCGACTGGGTCGCCGACGCGGAGGCGGACGGAGCCGAAGACGCCGAGGAGATGCCGCTGTCGCTGCGGCTGTCCATAGCGGACGCCCTCACGCTCGGTAACGCCACGTGTGGCTTCATGGCGGTGTACTTCACCACCACCGGCATCCTCATCCCGGACCTCACGGGCAGCACCGAGACCGGCATGGCGCGCAACAGCGCCGCCACCGCCGTGATCCTCATGCTGTGCGCGGCGATCTTCGATCTCTTCGACGGCATCGTGGCGCGCAAGCTGCGCAGCTCGCCGATGGGCGCCGAGCTCGACAACCTCTCGGACCTGATCAGCTTCGGTCTGGCACCGGCCTACTTCGTACTCGTGTACGGAATGGTCGCGGACGGCGCGCAGCAGAAGGTCTCCGCGGTGGCCGCGATCGTGGTGCTGCTCGCGGTGGTTCTGCGGCTGGCGAGATTCTCGTGCGTGACGATGAAGGACGGCATGTTCCAGGGCATGCCGAGCCCCTTCGGCGCGCTGACGGTCGTCTCGATCGTGCTGCTCGAGCTGCCGTTCATCCCGACGCTGCTCGCGATCATCGGAGTGGCGTGGCTGATGGTGAGCCGGGTCGAGTACCCCAAGCCGCGGGGTGTCCTCGCGGTGGCGATGCTCGCCTGGATCGTCGGTGCCATGGGCATGCTGGCGGCCTGGGCCTTCGACGCGCCGGGCGGACAGTTCCTGCTCCAGACCGGGTGCGCGCTGCAGGTCGTGATGGGCGCCGTGATCCCCCTCTTCGCGACGGCCCGCCGGGTGAACACCTTCCGCGGCAACCGGCGCGAGAGCCGGGAGGCGCGACAGGCGGAGGCGGCTCAGCTGCCGTAGCCGTATGACGAGAAGGGCCCGGACGCGAGATATCGCGTCCGGGCCCTTCTCGTCATGGGTCTCTAGAGCCGCTTGTAGTACAGCGTGGTCGGGCGCAGGGCGCCCGCGGGGTCGGCGGCGAAGTCGGGGATGATCCCGGCCGGTGTCCAGCCCGCCTTGCGGTAGAGGCCCTCGGCGGGGCTGTCGGTCTGGGTGTCCAGGACGAGCAGGCTCAGGCCGGCCTCCGTGGCGTGGGCCTCCGCCGCGGCGAGCAGGCGGGCGCCCAGGCCCCGGCCGCGGGCCTCGCGGTGGACGATCAGCCGGGCGATCTCGCCGCGGTGCCGTCCGTTCGGCTTGTCGGTACGGACGAGGGTGACCGCCCCCAGGATCTCCCCCGCGGGGCCGTGGGCCGCCCAGACGTCCCGCAGGCCCCGCTCGGCCTCCTCGGCGGCGGTGAGCCACCAGGCGGCCGCCTCGGCCGTTTCCAGGGGCGCGAGGAAGCCCAGGGAGGCTCCGCCGTCGACCGCGTCGACGAGCAGCGCCGCGAGGTCGCCGGGTGCGTCGGAGCGGAGGCGGTCGGGATCGAGCCGCTCGATCCGGGCGTGGTCGGCGGCGGTGGGACGGGGCGGGAAGAAGTCGCTCATGGCCTGAGCTTCACACTCCGTTGTTGCCGACAGATGACGACACCCCCGGCCTATGGTGATCACATGCGTGTACTCGTCGCGGGCGCCACGGGCGCGATCGGTCGTCGGCTCCTTCCCCTCCTGCTCGCCGCGGGCCACCAGGTCACCGGGCTGTCCCGCTCGGCGGACGGTCTCGACCGGATCCGCGAGAGCGGCGCGCGGGCCGTCCGGGCGGACGCCCTGGACGCGGTGGGACTGCGCCGCGCCGTCGCCGAGGCGGCGCCGCAGGCGGTGATCCACCAGCTGACGGACCTCTCGGGCGCCGACGGGGCCGCGAACAACCGGCTGCGCCGCGAGGGCACCCGCCACCTCGTGGACGCGGCGCGAGCGGCGGGCGCCGACCGGATCGTGGCGCAGTCGATCAGCTGGGCGTACGCCCCCGGGGACGGCCCCGCCGACGAGTCCGTACCGCTCGACGGCACCGGGGAGCAGCCGCGGGCGCGGATCGTGTCCGGCGTCAGGACGCTGGAGGAGACCGCCGCCGAACTGCCCGGCGCGGTGGCGCTGCGGTACGGGATCCTCTACGGCCCCGGCACCTGGTACGCCCCGGGCGGACCGGTGGCGGCCGCGCTGGGCGGCGATCCGGGGGCGCGGTTCCTGGGGAGCGTCGAGGCGGACGACTCCGTGAGCTCCTTCGTCCACGTCGAGGACGCGGCGCGGGCGGCCGTGCTCGCGCTGGAGTGGCCGGCCGGCGCGTACAACATCGTCGACGACGAGCCGGCCCCGGCCCGCACCTGGCTGCCGGTGCTCGCCCGGGCCCTGGACGCGCCGGCCCCGGCGCGGGCGGCGGGCGCCGCGCCGTGGGCCCGCGGGGCGCTGAACGCCCGGGCCCGGGCCCTGGGCTGGACACCGGCTCACCCCTCCTGGCGCGACGGCTTCGCCCGCCAGGAGGGGTGAGCCCGGGCCGGGCCGGTGTGGTGCCTTCGGTTCAGCCCGCCTTCGGGGTGAAGGTCTTCGCCGCGTCGGAGACGAAGGGTTCGCGGACCGTGCGCATGCCGCCGGGGACGGTCTTGTCCGGCTGGATGATGACGGACTCTCGCGACGAGGGGGCCTTCGGGTCGCTCAGGTCGTGCGTCATGCCGAAGCCCGCGTCGTGGGCGTTGAGCGTGAGCAGCGCCTTGCCGATGCCCTCACGGGTGAGGTCCTTGCTCTCGCACGCCTTCTTCAGCGCCTCGCCGAAGACGCTCGCCGCCGTCCAGCCGGCGACGATGCCGTTGTCGAGGCTGTCGTTCGGATAGGCGGCCTTGTAGTCGGCCACGAGCTTCTTCGCGGCCGGGGTGTCCGCGCCGATCGGGAGGCTGGGAGAGGCGAACCAGTACATCTTCTCCAGGGCCGGTCCGGCCTGGGTGCCGAGGAGCTGCGGGGCGAACGCCGAGTTGTTGCCGACGATCGGCACCTGGAGCTTGGTCGCCGCCGCGACACCGACCAGCGAGGCCGCCTGACGCGGGCCCGCGCTGATGACGATGCCCTTGACGCCCGCCTGCTTGAGCGCCGCGACCTGCGCCGACATGTCGTTGTCGGTGGGCTTGATCTTCTGCTCGACGACCGTGAGCCCGGCCTTCTCCGCGGCGTGCTTCGAGCCGGCCAGCGCGTTCTCGCCGTAGTCGCCCTCGAAGTAGACGTGGCCGAGCTTGTCGCCCGGCTTCAGGCCCTTCTCCTTGACCAGGAAGTCGACGGCGTTGATCGTCTCGACGTCGTACGTGGTGCCGAGGACCCGGATGTACGGGGAGCCGAGCAGCGACGCCGACCACGCCTGCGGCAGCACGAGCCCCTTGTCCTGGCCGTCGACGCGCTGCTTGACGGCGGCGACGAACGGGGAGCCGATGAACTGGGCGTAGCCGACGACCTTCGGCTCCAGCTCGGTGTACGCCGACAGCGCCTTCTGCGGGTCGTAGCCGTGGTCGCGGACCGTCAGCTCCAGCTGCCGGCCGCAGATCCCGCCGGCCGCGTTGGCCTGCTTGACGTACAGCTGCTGCGCCTGTGTGACGCTCTTGCCGAGCGTGGCGTAGACACCGGTCATGTCGGTGAGCGCGCCGATCGCGATGGTCGTGTCGGTGACGCCCTTGCCGGCCTTCACTCCGCCCGCGCCGGTGCCCTGGTCGTCGCCGCTCTTGGCCTTGGAGCTGCATCCGGCCGCCGTCAGCGCGACCAGGACGGCGAGTGCGGCGCTCAGGCCCCGCACGGCCTGTCGTCGGTGGTTCATTGGTCCTCCCCTGAGGATTGCGTGGAACGCGAGGGTTGCTTGGTGCGCCGTGCGGCCAGCCGGACCAGGCCTCCGGGCAGGAAGAGCACCACCGCGACGACGGCGGCGCCGTAGAGATAGCGCGCGGCCTCCCCCGGTGCGATCCCGCCCGTCCCGGGGGCGGAGACCAGGGGAAGCGCGTCGCTGTACCGGTTGAGGAGCTGCGGCAGGAGGGAGACGAAGACGCCTCCGACGACCGCTCCGGCGACCGAGCCGAGACCGCCGATGACGATCATGGCCAGGTATTCGAGGGAGAGCAGCATGCCGAAGTACTCCGGCACGGTGCGCTGGAAGACCAGCGCGAGCAGGACGCCGGCGAGTCCCGCGTACATGGAGGACAGGACGAAGACGGCGGCCCGGTAGCGGGCCACGGGGATGCCCATGACGCCCGCCGCGATCCGGTGGTCCCGGATGGCGTTCATGGCGCGTCCGGGGCGGCCGCGCAGCACCCCGCGGGCGAACAGCGCACCCCCGAGGAGCAGGACGAGACCGAGGTACCAGAGCTTCTCGGCGGAACC
Source organism: Streptomyces sp. NPDC006551 (assembly GCF_040611675.1). Taxonomy (NCBI): domain Bacteria; kingdom Bacillati; phylum Actinomycetota; class Actinomycetes; order Kitasatosporales; family Streptomycetaceae; genus Streptomyces; species Streptomyces sp. NPDC006551. The sequence continues at coordinate 118,693 of NZ_JBEXOT010000010.1, read as the reverse complement.
GAACGGCACCTGGGCGACGAGGAGCTCGCTGTCGTCGAAGGTGAGGCCGAAGAGGCTGAGCGGGGGCACCGCCCGGCCGTTGAAACCTCCGGTCAGGTCGTGTGCGTTGAAGAGCACATGCTGGCCGATGAAGATCAGCGCGAGGGTGGCGATACCGAGGTACGCGCCCCGGAGCCGGCCGGCGATCGGGCTGAACACGCCGCCCGCCAGGCCCGAGAGGGCCACGGCGAGGACGGCGGCGAGCCAGCCGGGCAGCCCGAGTCCGGCGAGGCCGTCCGTGCCGTCGCCGGCGAAGGCGCAGTAGCCGTAGGCGCCGACGGCGAGGAAGAAGGCGTGGCCCATGGAGAGCTGGCCGGTGGCGCCGGTCAGCAGGTTGATGCCGATGGCGCCGATGGCGGCGGCCATGGCGAACAGCCCGGCCTGGAGCCAGAAGCGGTCCAGATAGAAGGGGAAGGCGGCGAGGACGAGGCCGGCGGCGGCCCAGACCCAGGTGCGCGGCCGGGTGAGGGCGGCGCGGGCGGCGACGGGCCGGGCGAGGAGATCAGACACGGGCCAGCTCCTTCGTGCCGAAGAGTCCGGCGGGGCGGATCAGCAGCACCGCGACCATCACCAGGTACGGCGCGAGGTCGCCGATGCCCCGGCCGAGGAAGGTCAGGTCGCCCTGGTAGCCGGTGGCGAGGGACTCGGTGACGCCGACCAGCAGTCCGCCGACGAGGGCGCCGGTGGTAGAGTCGAGGCCGCCGAGGATCGCGGCCGGGAAGGCCTTCATCGCGGCGAGCGAGGTGGAGCGCTCCAGACCGGGGGTGGGGAAGACGGTGAGGAAGAGCGCGGCGACGGCGGCGAGTCCGCCGGCGACGGCCCAGGCGCCGATCGAGACCCGGCCGAGGCGGATGCCCATGAGCGCGGCGGTCTCCTGGTTCTCGGCGGCGGCGCGCATGGCGACGCCCCAGGAGGTGTGGCGGAAGGCCAGCAGGAACGCGGTGATCAGCAGGGCGGCCGCGAGGAAGGCGGCGATCCGGGTCTGGGCGATCGAGACCGGGCCGAGGGAGACGACGGCGTCGCCCCACGGGTCGCCGAGCGAGAGGATGTCGGTGCCGATGCGGCGGGTCAGTTCGGTGGCGAGCAGGATGTCGACGCCGATGGTGACGATGGCGAGGACGCTGTGGTCGGAGCCCCGGTAGCGGCGCATGACGAGGAACTCGACGGCCGCGCCGACCAGGGCCGCGCCGGCGATGCCGACGAGCAGCGCCGGCCAGAAGCCGATCTCGTCGTGCAGGACCGCGGTGAAGTACCCGCCGGCGAGGAGGAGGGAGGCGTGGGCGAAGTTGACGACCTCGGTGGCGCGGAAGATCACCACGAAGCCGAGGGCGATGAGGGCGTAGATGGAACCCAACGAGACGCCGTTGAGCAGGAGTTCGGCGAAGGTGGTCACTCGGCGGTCTCCTCTCCGAGGTAGGCGCGGACGACCGCCGGGTCGTTCTGTACGTCTGCGGGGACGCCGTCGGCGATGCGACGGCCGAAGTCGAGGACGGTGACGGAGTCGGCGAGCCGCATCACCACCCCCATGTCGTGCTCGACGAGGACGATGGAGATCCCGAGGCTGTCGCGTACGCCGGCGATGACGGCGGCGGTACGGCGGCGCTCGTCGGCGGTCATGCCGGCGACGGGCTCGTCGAGGAGAAGCAGCTTGGGCTCCATGCAGAGCGCTCGGGCGAGTTCGGCGAGCTTCTGCTGCCCGTACGGGAGGGAGCCCGCGGGCTGCCCCAGCTGCCGCTCCAGGCCGACGAACGCGGCGATCTCGCGGACGCGGGCCCGGTGGCGGGCGTCCTCGCGGGCGGCGGACGGCAGCCGGAGCCCGGCGGCGACGAATCCGGTCCGGGTCAGCCGGTGGCGGCCGAGCATCAGGCTGTCCTCGACGGTGGCGCGGGGCGGCAGCGCGAGGTTCTGGAAGATGCGGGCGACCCCGAGGTCCGCGATCTTGTGCGGGGGCAGTCCGGTGAGCTCCTCGTCCCCGAAGCGCACGGAGCCGGAGGTGGCCTTGTAGACCCCGGACAGCACGTTGAAGCAGGTGGACTTGCCGGCGCCGTTGGGGCCGATGACGGCGTGGACGGTGCCGGGCCGGACGGTGAAGCCGACGGAGTCGAGCGCGGTGAGTCCGGCGAACCGGACGGTGACGTCGCGGACGTCGAGGGCGGGCACGGTGGTCGCGCTCATCGTGTCTCCTCCCAGCGGGACAGCACCGGGTGCGTCGTGTTCGCCCCGGCCGCGTCGGCGGCCGCGGTCTCGTCGACGACGCCCAGATAGCGGCGGCGCACCTCGTCGGAGGCGGCGAGTTCGTCGGCCGGTCCGGAGAGGGTGACCTCGCCGACCTCCAGGACGTACGCCCGCGAGGCGAGGCGCAGCGCGAGCGCCGCGTTCTGTTCGACGAGCAGGACCGCCGTGCCCTGGGCGTTGATCTCCCGGATGGTGTCGGCGATGCGGGCGGCCATCAGCGGCGCGAGGCCGAGTGAGGGCTCGTCGAGGAGGAGCAGCTTGGGCGCGGCCATCAGGGCGCGGCCGACGGCGAGCATCTGCTGTTCGCCGCCCGAGAGCAGCCCGGCACGCTGGTGGGCGCGTTCCTTGAGGACCGGGAAGAGTTCGTGGACCCGTTCGAGGGCCGCGGCCTTCGCGGCGCGGTCGCCGCGCGCCCCCAGGGCTCCGGCACGGAGATTGTCCTCGACCGTCATCCGGGCGAAGACCTGGCGTCCCTCCGGCACCTGGGAGACCCCGGCGGCGACGACCCGGTCGGGCGCGAGCCCGCCGAGTTCGCGGCCGCCGAAGCGCACGGTGCCGGAGACGACGGCACCGCCGTGGAACGACAGTGTGCGCGAGACCGCGCGCAGCAGCGTGGACTTTCCGGCGCCGTTGCCGCCGAGGACGGTGACGACGCTGCCCTCCGGTACGTCGAGCGACACCCGGCGCAGTGCGCGTACCGGTCCGTATCCCGCCGACAGGTCCGCGACCTCGAGGGCGAGTGCGGTACCTCCCATGGCTCCCCTTCCGTGGCCTGCCCGGTCTCCGTGGCCCGTCCGGTGTCCCGGCCCGTCCGGTTTCCCGGCCTGTCCGTTTCCCGGCGTGCTCGTTTCCGCGACCTGTTCGGATTCCGTGGCCTGTTTCGTGGCGCTCACCCCAGCACCGCGGGGGCCGCCCGTCCACGCCCGGCGGCCGAAACGCTGCCGGTGACCAGCGGGCGCGGCGGCGGGTTGTGCACGGGCACAACAGTGCGTGTCAGGGGCCTGTGGGATGGGCCGGAAGGATGGCATCCTCCGGTCATGGGACGGCGCAGACCACGGACCGGCGATGACTGGAAGCTGCTGGCACAGGCGTGCACGGCACTCCTGGAACGGTTGCCCGAGCTGGTGGACGAGCATCTGAGAGAGCTGCACGAGTACGAGCCGGCGTACGGCCGGATCGTGCCGTACGACCAGCACTGGCAGGAGGCCCACGAGGCGATGCGGATCGGGATCGAGATGATCTCGGCGCCCCGCGACTCGCCCCGGCGGGATCTGGAGCACGCCGACGAGATGGGCCGGCTGCGGGCGGAGCAGGGGATGCCGCTGGAGCTGGTGGTGCACTCGTACCGTCAGGCCGGGCATCTGGTGTGGGACGCGCTGATCGAGGGCGCGGCGGCGGATCCGGCCCAGCTGACGGCGTTGATGCAGTCGGCGACGATGGTGTGGCACGCGGTGGACGCGCAGGCGGACACGGCCTCGGAGGCGTACCGGGCGACGGAGCTGGAGCTGCGGCGGCGTACGGACGAGCAGCTGCAGGCGCTGCTCGACGCGCTGTTGCAGGGGCAGCGGACGCCTGAGGTGGTCTCGCGGGCGGCGGCGGGCCTGGACCTGCCGGAGCACGGGCGGTACGCGGTGGTGGTGCTGCGCTACGACCGCCGGGACGTGCCCGAGCCGTTCCACCGGCGGGTGCAGGGGGCCGGGGTGCGGTTCCTGTGGCGGATGCGGGCCGACTGCGAGATCGGCGTGGTGTCGCTGGCGGAGGGCACGGGTCTGGACGCGCTGTCGGAGCTTCTGGCGGGCCGCTGTCCGGGGCCCGGCGGGATCAGCCCGGTGGTGTCGGGGCTCGCCGAGCTGGGCCGCGCCCGTCGCCTCGCGGAGCTTGCCCTGCGGACGTGCCCGCCGGAGTCCCAGGAGATCGTCCGCCTGGACCGCCGGATGGCGGGGGCGCTGGTGGTCGGTCAGCCGGAGATGGCGGGGCTGCTGATCTCGGACGTCCTGGGCGGGCTCCTCGAACTGGATCCGGCGGACCGGGCGATCCTGCTGGAGACCCTGGACGTGTGGCTGGACTGCGAGGGCTCGGCGGGCCGGGCGGCGGGCCGGCTGTACTGCCACCGCAACACGGTCTTCAACCGACTGCGCCGGCTGGAACAGCTCACCTCACGGTCGCTGTCCCGGCCGCGGGATCTGACGGAGATGACCCTGGCCCTGGACGCGTTCCGCCTGACGGCGGCGACGGGGTAGGGGCCCTGCCCGCGCCCCGCCCCTTCCGCGACCCTGCCGGGGGGTGGGTGACGCGCGGGGGCTTCGCCCCCCGCCAGCGGCAGCTTCGCGCCGCCGACTCTCCCCCACTCGTCGTGGGCATTCGTTCCGCCGGGACGGAACGGTGGGCAGAGGGACGGCGCCCTCGCGGGCGCCTCCGCTCCACCTGCCCGGTGCCCCCGGGAACGGCGGCTTCGCGCGCCGACCGTCCTCGAGGGGCCTCGTGCCCCGCACCCCCCCCGCCGGAGGCCTACGCCAGGAAGTCCCTCGCGATGTTCGCCGCGACCTGTTCGAGGAGCGGGCCCGCGTTGGCGATGCACTTCGCCGTGTCCGGCTCCAGGTCCGTCAGCGGGTAGGCGCGGCGGATGCCGGCCATCCCCAGTCTCTCCGGGGCGAGGGCGAGGCGGCCGCAGACCGCGACGACCTCCTTGCCGGCCGCCCGGGCCGCGGAGGCGACGCCGGCCGGTGCCTTGCCGTGGAGGGTCTGCTCGTCGAGGGAGCCCTCGCCGGTGATCACGAGCGTGGCCCGCTCCAGGGCGGGGGCGAAGCCGAGGACGTCGAGCATCAGCTCGATGCCGGGGCGGAAGCGCGCGTCCAGGCCGACCAGCGCGCCGTACCCGATGCCGCCCGCGCCGCCGGCGCCCGGGGCGACCGCGCACTCCGACGCCTTGGGGCCGATGGCCTTCTCCAGGACGGTGACGAAGTGCGAGAGTGCCGCGTCCAGGGTCTCGACGTCCTCGGGGGACGCGCCCTTCTGCGGGCCGTAGACCGCCGGCGCGCCCTTCGGGCCGGTCAGCGGGTTGTCGACGTCGCTGGCGAGCACCAGGTCGACCGAGGCGAACCGGGGGTCGAGACCGGACAGGTCGGCCGTGGCGAGATCGCGCAGCGGGCCGCCGCCGGGGGCGACCGGCGCACCGGCGGCGTCCAGGAAGACCGCGCCCAGCGCGGCCAGCATGCCGGCCCCGCCGTCGGTCGTGGCGCTGCCGCCGACGCCGAAGACGATCGTCGTCGCGCCCGCGTCCAGCGCGGCGCGCAGCAGCTCGCCCGACCCGTACGTGGTGGCGGTCAGCGGCGCGAAGACCCCCCGCGGGAGCAGCTGGAGGCCGGACGCCTCCGCCATCTCCACGACCGCCGTCTTGTCGCGCAGCGCGAACGCCGCCGTCACCGGCTCGCCGAGCGGTCCGGTCACCCGTACCTCACGGCGTTCGAAACCGGCCGCCACCGCGGCCGCGACCGTACCGTCGCCGCCGTCCGCGACGGGAAGCGTCTCCACCTCCAGCTCCGGGACGACCCGTCGCAGTCCCGCCGTGACCCGCTCCGCGACCTGTACGGCCGTGAGCGAACCCTTGAACTTGTCGGCCGCGACGAGCACGCGTGCTCGTCCCCGTGCGGCCTCCGTTGCTGCTCCGTCCGTCACCTTGCATCCCTTGCTTTCGAACAGGCAGTCGCGCCGAGGCCGACCCTATCCGGAGCGTGAGAGGGCGTGCCACCCCCTGATGAGACGATATTCCGCACCATAGTGGGGCGGGTTGAGGGCGGAACCCGCCCGTCCGGCGCGCGCCGCGCGGCGCCATTGGGTACACCGGACGTATGGGGCTCACCCACGGCGAACTCGCCGACCGCGTTCTCGGCGGCTGGACGGGCCGGATCGCCGGGAACATGCTCGGCAAACCCGTCGAGCGGGGCGACCACTGGACGCCCGAACGCATCGACCGGTACCTCCGTCTCACGGACGCGCTCCCGCTCACCGACTACCTGCCCCCGCCGCCCGCCGACGCCCTCGCCCAGGGGTTCGAGCTGCGGCCCGAGTGGCCGCAGTGCGTGCGCGGGCGCATCCACGGAAGCTGCCGGGACGACGACGTCGACTACTCGATCCTCGGTCTGCATCTCCTGGAGACCCGCGGCTTCGCCTTCACCACCGAGCAGGCCGGCGAGCACTGGCTGCTCCGCCTCCCCTACCTCCAGACGTTCACCGCCGAGCGGATCGCCTACCGCAATCTCGCCAACGGCCTCAGCCCCCCGGCTCACCGCTACCTACGACAATCCCCACCAGGAGTGGATCGGCGCCCTGATCCGGGCCGACGTCTACGGCTGGACCTCTCCCGGCGACCCGCGCCGCGCCGCCTCGCTCGCCCGCCGGGACGCCGTGCTGTCCCACACCGGCAACGGCGTGTACGGCGCGATGTGGGCGGCCGCCCTGATCGCCGCCGCGTTCACCGCCCCGGACCCGCGCTCCGCGCTGGAGACGGCGCTGGAACGGATCCCGGCGAGCAGCCGCCTCGCGCGCACGGTGCGGCACACGATCGCCCTGTACGAGTCGGGGGTGGAGTGGTCCGCCACGCTCACCGAACTCGCGGAGCGGACACGCGGCCTGGGCTGGATCCACACGATCCCCAACGCGGCCGTGCTGACGGCCGGACTGCTCTACGGCGAGGGCGACTTCACCGCCACGATCGCCCTGACCGTGCGCGGCGGTCTGGACACGGACTCCAACGGGGCGACGGCGGGCTCGGTGGCCGGGGTGCTGTGCGGGGCGGCCGCGATCCCTCCGCAGTGGTCGGAGCCGCTGCGGGACCGGGTGCGCAGCGCGGTGTTCGGTTTCGACGGGATTCGGATCAGCGAGCTGGCCGAGCGGACGGTCCGGCTCGCCACGCGGACGGTGTGAGGGCGGCGCTCACCGGGTTCTTCCGGGACGACGGCTCCGGAACGTCGGGGCCGGGACGACGGCTCCGCGACCACGGATACGGGACCACGGATACGGGACGTCGGCCGCGGTGGACGTCGGAAGGGCAGGTCAGGTCCGCGGGTCGGGCACGGCCCGCGGACGGTCCGGCGACGCGGTGAACGGTGCGAGCAGCCGGGCCAGGTCCGGCGGCCAGAGCGCCTCGTCGGCGGCGGCCAGCTCCTCGGGGCTCCACCAGCGCCCGTGCTGGATCCGGTCCTCCGCGTGCGCGGCGGCGAGATCGCCGGCGGGCTCGCGGCGCGGCCCGTACGCCACGTAGATGTGCTCGTGCTGCCGGACGGGCACCCCGGCGCGGGTGAAGTCGTGCTCCCAGGTGCAGAGCAGTTCGCCCGGCACGATCCCCTCCCACCCGGTCTCCTCGCGCAGCTCGCGCACGGCGCCCTCCCGAGGGCCCTCTCCCGGTTCGAGCCCGCCTCCCGGCAGGGCCCAGTGGACGCCGACCTCCTCGTTGTCGTAACGGAAGAGGTAGACGGAGCCGTCGGGGGCGATGACGGCGATCCGGGCCGCCCGGCGTGGAGTCCGTCGCATCGGCTCAGCCCTGCGTGGTCTCGGGGGGCGTGAGATCGCCCCTGCGGCGGGTGTCGTCGCGCGAGTCCACGCGGGCCTCGGTACGGTGGCCGCGGGCGATGTAGTCGCGGACGACGGCCTCGACCGCGTCCTGCGGGTCGCCCACGCCCGCCAAGACCATGACTTCGACGACGAGTTCGGCGTCGAGCGCGATGTTCACCTTTGCCATGTCGGGAACCTAGCACCCGCAATTCCGTTCGCGGGAGGCCCGGTCGGCGTCCTACGCTCGCGGTATGACCATGGTCGCCATCCTCAGCGGAGCCGGCATCTCCACGGACTCCGGCATTCCCGACTACCGCGGCCCCAACGGCCTGTGGACACGGGACCCGGAGGCCGAGAAGCTCGTCACGTACGCGCACTACATGGCCGATCCGGACATCCGGCGCCGGTCGTGGCGGATGCGGCTCGACGGGCCGGTGCTGCGCGCCGAGCCGAACGCGGCGCACCGGGCCGTCGCCGCGTTCGAGCGGAGCGGGAACCCGGTCCGGGTCATCACGCAGAACGTCGACGGGCTGCACCAGATCGCCGGGGTGCCGGAGCGCAAGGTCCTCGAACTCCACGGCACCGCCCGGTCGGTGGTGTGCACCGGGTGCCACGCCCGTTCCTCCATGGACGAGGCCCTGGAGCGGGTGAGGGCCGGCGAGGACGATCCCAAGTGCCTGGCGTGCGGCGGGATCCTCAAGTCGGCCACCGTGATGTTCGGGCAGCGGCTCGACCCGGTCGTCCTCCATGAGGCGATGTCGATCGCGAAGGCCACCGAGGTGTTCGTCGCGGTCGGCACCAGCCTCCAGGTCCAGCCGGCGGCCTCCCTGGCGGGGATCGCCGCCGAGCACGGGGCCCGGCTGATCATCGTGAACGCCGAGCCCACCCCGTACGACGAGATCGCCGACGAGATCGTGCGCGAACCGATCGGGACCTCGCTGCCCGCGCTCCTCACCCGCCTGCGGAGCTAGGGGATACGGACGCGACCTGGAAGAGCGCGTCCGGCTCGGCGACGCCGGACTCGAAGGCGAGCAGCCGCTGCTTGCGGCCCAGCCCGCCGCCGTACCCGGTCAGGGAACCGCTCGCGCCGATCACCCGGTGGCAGGGCACGACGATGGAGACCGGGTTCTTGCCGTTGGCCAGGCCCACCGCGCGCGAGGCGCCCGGGTTGCCGAGGGCCTCGGCCAGCTCTCCGTACGTGCGGGTCTCGCCGTACGGGATGCGGCACAGCTGCTGCCACACCCGCAGCTGGAACGGGGTGCCGATCAGCTTCAACGGCAGGTCGAACTCGGTCAGTTCGCCGGCGAAGTACGCGTCGAGCTGGCGGATCACCTCGCCGAAGGGACGGGGGTCGGGAGCACCGAAGGTCTCCTCCGGCGGGCGGTGGCGCTGGTCGGTCATGTGGATACGGCTGAGGACACCGTCGACGGCGACCAGGGTCAGCGCGTCGTACGGACTGTCCACGACCATGTGCTGGACGGTCGGCATGGCTCGATGGCTTCCTTACGCGGGGAGGTGGTTGATCGGGTGGGTGTCGGTGGCCCAGAGGTACTGCACGGCGTACGCGCGCCAGGGCCGCCAGTGCGCGGCGCGGGCGGTCAGCGCGGCCGGGGTGGTCGGCAGACCGAGCCCCTGGGCGGCGCGGCGGACCCCGAGGTCGCCGGGGAGGAAGGCGTCGGGGTCGCCGAGCGCGCGCATCGCGATGACCTCGGTGGTCCAGGGGCCGAAGCCGGGCAGGGCCAGGAGCCGGGCGCGGGCCTCCTCCCAGTCGCTGGCCGGGCCGAGGTGGAGGGAGCCGTCGGCGAGCGCCTCCACCAGGGTGAGCAGGGTGGTACGGCGGCTGCGGGGCAGCGCGAGCGCCTCGGGGTCGAGACCCGCCAGCGCCTCGGGGGTGGGGAAGAGGTGGGTGAGCCCGCCTTCGGGGTCCTCGACGGGGGTTCCGTGCGCGGTGACCAGGCGGGCCGCGTGGGTGCGGGCGGCGGCGGTGGAGACCTGCTGGCCGAGCACGGCCCGTACCGCGAACTCGGCGGCGTCGACGGTCCGCGGCACCCGCCGCCCGGGCGCCCCGTCGACCAGCGGCGCGAGCAGCGGGTCGGACCGCAGCTGCTCGTCGACCGCGACCGGGTCCGCGTCGAGGTCGAGCATCCAGCGGCAGCGGCTGATGGCGAGGGTGAGATCGCGCGGGTCGGTGAGGGAGAGCCGGCAGGCGATGTGGTCGGGGCGCGGGGCGAGGGAGACGATGCCGTGGCCGTGCGGAAGGCTCAGCGTCCTGCGGTAGGCGCCGTCCCGCCACTCCTCGACACCGGGCACCGCGGTCGCGGCGAGGTGGCCGAAGAGGTTGGAGGGGTTGAGGGGGGCGCGGAACGGCAGCCGCAGCGCGATCACACCGGGGGTCGTCCGGTCCGGGCCCGAGGTGCGCGCCGCCCGGGCGCGCAGCTCCCCCGGGGCGAGGGCGAAGACCTCGCGGACGGTGTCGTTGAAGGTGCGGATCGAGGCGAACCCGGCCGCGAAGGCGATCTCGGCCATGGGCATCGGGGTGGTCTCGATGAGCAGCCGGGCGGTCTGGGCGCGCTGGGCGCGGGCCAGGGCCAGCGGTCCGGCGCCCAGTTCGGCGAGGAGCTGGCGCTCGATCTGGCGGGTGGAGTAGCCGAGCCGGGCGGCGAGTCCGGGCACGCCCTCGCGGTCCACGACGCCGTCCTGGATGAGGCGCATGGCGCGGGCGACGGCGTCGGCGCGGACGTTCCACTCCGGGGAGCCGGGACTGGTGTCGGGGCGGCAGCGCTTGCAGGCCCGGAACCCGGCGCGCTGGCAGGAGGCGGCGCTGGGGTGGAAGACCATGTTCTCGACCTTGGGCGGCACGACCGGGCAGCTGGGGCGGCAGTAGATCCGGGTGGTCAGGACCGCGGTGAAGAAGACGCCGTCGAAGCGGGCGTCCTTCGACCGGACGGCCCGTACGCAGCGCTCGGTGTCGGTGTGCATGAGTACAGGATCGGGGACGTTCACACCCTCGGGCTGGCGAGAAAACGACATCGACCTCGTCTGGCCGGTGCCGCCTCGATTTCCCGGCGCGGCGGGGGCAGCATGGGAAGGAAGGGAACTCTGCGGCGCGCCGGGCGAGCCGAGGAAGTGGACGGGTGACAGCCGAGTCCGTGATGACAGCCACATCCATGAGAAGAACCCCATGACCGGACGTCTTGGACGACCCAGGGGGCTGTGGGTGCGCAGTGTCGCCGGCCAGGTCTTCGCCCTGCAGGCGGTCATCGTGGTCCTGCTGGTGACCGTGGCCGCGCTGGCCCTGATCTTCCAGACCCGCTACGACAGTGAGCGTGAGGCGCGCAATCGTTCGCTCGCCGCGGCGGAGGCGTTCGCGCATGCGCCCGGCCTCCTGGACGCCCTGCGGGCCCCGGACCCGACGGCCCTGCTCCAGCGGCGGGCGGAGGCCGCCCGGGTGGCCGCGGGTCTCGACTTCCTGGCCGTGATGACCCCCGACGGGATCCGCTACACCGACGCCCGGCCGGAGCTGATCGGGGAGCGCGCGACCGGTGACATCGCGCGCGCCCGGGCCGGCGAGTCGTTCACCGAGATCTTCACCGGAGAGCCGACGGACGCGGTCCGGGCCATCGTTCCGGTGCGGACCGAGGACGGCGACGTCGTCGGCCTGGTGGGCACCGGGATCGAGATCGAGAACGTCGGCAACGTGGTGGAGAACGAGTTGCCGCTGCTGCTCGGGACCGCCGCGGGCGCCCTGCTGCTCGCGGTGGGCGGCGCCGCGCTGGTGAGCCGGCGGCTGCGCCGCCAGACCCACGGCCTGGGGCCGGTCGAGATGACCCGGATCAACGAACACCACGAGGCGGTCCTTCACGCCGTGCGCGAGGGCGTGCTCATCATCGACGCCGACCGCCGTCTGCTGCTCGCCAACGACGAGGCCCGGCGGCTCCTCGATCTGGCGCCCGACGCCGAGCAGCGGTATGTCACCGAGCTGGGGCTCGACCCGGGCACCGCCGCGCTGTTGGCCTCGGGGCGGGCGGTGACGGACGAGGTGCATCTGGCGGGCGACCGGCTGCTCGCCGTGAACGTGCGCCCCACCGAACCGAACCGGGGCCGCCCCACGGGCACCGTGATGACGCTGCGCGACTCGACCGAGCTCGCCGCGCTGTCCGGCCGGGCCGAGGTGGCCCGGGGCCGGCTGCAGCTGCTGTACGACGCGGGAGTGCGGATCGGCAGCACGCTGGACGTGGTGCGGACCGCGGAGGAGCTGTCGCAGGTGGCGGTGCCGCGGTTCGCCGACTACGTCACCGTGGAGCTGCTTGAGCCGGTGCTGCGCGGCGAGGAACCCTTGGGGACGTACACGGAGATGCGCCGTGCGGCGCTGACCGGCATCCGGGGCGAGCCTCCGCTCCAGCCGGTGGGCGACCTGATCCGGTGCGTCGTACCGACGACGCCGATGGCGACGGCTCTCGACAGCGGGCACGCGGTACTGGTGGAGGATCTGAGCGCGGCCGAGGGCTGGCGGGCCCAGGACCCCGAGGGGGCGTCGGTCGCCCTCGCCTACGGTCTGCATTCGCTCGTCGCCGTGCCGCTGCTGGCCCGGGGGGTGGTCCTGGGGATGGCGAACTTCTGGCGGGCCGAGACCCCGGAGCCCTTCGGGGACGACGACCTGTCGTTCGCGGAGGAGCTGACCGCGCGCGCCGCGGTCTCCATCGACAACGCCCGCCGGTTCACGCGCGAGCACGCCATGGCGGTCACCCTCCAGCGCAGTCTGCTCCCCCGGGTGCTGCCGGAGGTGTCCGCCGTCGACGTCGCCTACCGTTACCTGCCCGCGAAGGCCGGGGTGGGCGGTGACTGGTTCGACGTGATTCCGCTGCCGGGCGCCCGGGTGGCGCTCGTCGTCGGCGACGTCGTCGGCCACGGACTGCACGCGGCCGCCACGATGGGCCGGCTGCGGACGGCGGTGCACAACTTCTCGACCCTGGACCTGCCCCCCGACGAACTCCTCGGCCACCTCGACGAGCTGATCGACCGGATCGACCGGCCGGAGTCCGGCGACGGCGGCGGAGCGGGCGACGACGGGGACGTCCGGGGCGGTGCCGAACGCGAGCCGATCACCGGCGCCACCTGCCTGTACGTGATCTACGACCCGGCGAACGGCCGCTGCGCCATGGCCGGCGCCGGGCACCCCGGCCCCGCGCTGGTGCACGCCGACGGGCGGGTGGAGTTCCCCGAGCTGCCCGCCGGCCTGCCGCTCGGTGTGGGCGGGATGCCGTTCGAGGCGACGGAGCTGTGGCTGCCGGAGAGCAGCCGCCTGGTGCTGTTCACGGACGGGCTGCTGGAGAACCGCGACCGGGACTTCGACACCGGCCTCGGGCTGCTGCGCGACTCCCTGGCCCGGGCCGGCCGGAGCCCGGAGCAGGCCTGCGCGGACGTCCTGACCTCATTGCTCGTGCCGGCCCCGGACGACGACATCGCCCTGCTCGTCGCCGACACGCGCCGCCTCGAGGCCGACCGGATCGCGGAGTGGGACGTGCCGGCCGATCCGGCCGCCGTCTCGCGCATCCGCAACGCCGCCTCCGAGCAGCTCGCCGCCTGGGAGCTGGGCGACATCGCCTTCACGGCCGAACTGATCCTCAGCGAGCTGATCACCAACGCCATCCGGTACGGCGCGGAGCCGATCCGGGTGCGTCTGCTGTACGACCGCCGGCTCATCTGCGAGATCGCCGACGGCAGCAGCACCTCCCCGCATCTGCGGTACGCCGCGACCACCGACGAGGGCGGGCGCGGGCTGTTCCTGGTGGCCCAGTTCGCCGAGCGGTGGGGCACCCGCTACACCGAGCGGGGCAAGGTCATCTGGGCGGAACTGACCTTGACCACGGCCCCTCCGGGGTCCGCGGCGGGGGTGGGGATGCCGGATCTCGACGCGCTGGAGAGCCTGGCCTGGTGACGCGCCCCACGACACCCGCCTGGCGGACCGTCCGCACGAACCCCGGCTCGCGGATCACCGCAGTGACGTACGGGCGAGCAGCACCGCAACGTCGTCCTGCTGCGCGCAGGGCAGCAGCTGTTCGAGGATGCCGTCGCAGAGCTGGGTGAGGGGCCGTTCGTGGTGGAACAGCGCCCGGGCGAGCCGGTCCATGCCCTCGTCGAGGTCCCGGTCCCGGGCTTCGATCAGGCCGTCGGTGTACAGGACCAGCAGGCTGCCCGGGGGCAGCCGCACCTCTTCGGTGCGGAAGTCCTGGCCTCCGGTGCCCAGCGGTGTGCCGGGCGGTCCCTCCAGGAAGGTGATCGCCCCGTCGGCGGTGGCCACGACCGGCGGCGGATGGCCGGCCCGGGCGATCACCACACCGCCGGAGGCGGGGTCGTGGACGGCGTACACGCAGGTCGCCATCTCGTCCTCGCCGAGGTCCGCGACGGCGGCGTCGAGGGAGCGGAGCAGCTCGGCGGGAGGCACGCCCTGCCGGGCGAGGGTGCGTACCACCGTGCGGAGCTGGCCCATGACGGCGGCCGCGTGGACGCCGTGCCCCATGACGTCGCCGATGACCAGGGCGGTACGGCCCTCGGGCAGGGCGATGACGTCGAACCAGTCGCCGCCGACGTCGTGGTCGCTCGCGGGCAGGTATCTGCCGGTGAGCTCCAGGCCGTCGACCTTCGGCAGCGAGCTGTTCGTCAGGCTGCGCTGCAGGGTGAGGGCGGCTTCCCGCTGGGCGGTGTACATGCGCGCGTTGTCGATGTTCAGGGCGGCGCGGGCGACCAGTTCGTCGACGAGCACGCAGTCCTGCTCGTCGAACGGCTCACGGCCGCGTACGCGGGTCACGGTGACCGCGCCGAGCACCCTGCCGCGGGCGACCAGCGGGACGAGGCGGGCGGAGCCGATGCTGGTGGCGAGGTACTCGCGCAGCGCCGCGGAGCGGGGGTCGGGGAACAGCGCGGGGATGTCGGACTGGTAGAGGTTCATCGCCCGGCCCTCGGCGACGACCCGCTCGTAGACGGTGCCGAGCGGGATCTGGAAGGTGTGCCCGGCGGCGAGCAGCGCGGTGGGAGCGGACGGGTCGGGAAAGACGGCGGCCAGCCGGCGCAGCAGACCCTGGGTGGCGGCCCCGGCCGCGGCGGCCTCGTCGGGGGCGAGGACCGCCTCCAGCATCTGTACGTCGGCCGAGTCGGCGAACCGGGGCACCAGGACCCGTACCACCTCCTCGGCGGTCTGCCGCAGGTCGAGGGTGGTGCCGATGCGGGTGCCCGCCTCCGCGAGCAGGGCGAAGCGCGAGCGGGCGCGCTCGGCCTCGACGAGGGCGCGCTGGCCCTCGGTGATGTCGATGAGGGAGGCGATCAGTCCGAGGCGCCGGCCGGAGCCGTCGAGCAGCGGGGCGTACGAACAGGACCAGGTCCGGTCGTGGTCGGGGTCGGCCGGGGTGCGGCCGGTGCGGCGGACGTCGACGACGGCCTCGCCGCGGTCCATGACCTGCCGCATCATCGCCTCGAGGGCGACGGCGTTGACCCCGGGCACCACCTCGGTCAGCCGTTTGCCGAGGTGTTCGGCGGCCGAGACGCCGTTCATCCGGGCCAGGGCGTCGTTGACGCGCAGGAACCGCAGATCGGGGCCGAGGGTGGCAAGGCCGATGGGCGACTGGGTGAAGAGGCTCTGCAGGGCGGCGAGCGAGTCCCGCATGCGCAGGACCTCGGTGGTCTCCACCGCGATGAGCATGGCTCCGGGCCGCCCCCGGGGGTCGACGTCGGGGACGATCCACATCTCCATCGTCACGTCGTGGCCGTCGCGGTGGCGTACGGGCAGCGTGCCGACGACGGTCTCACCGTTCTGGACGCGCCGCGTCAGCTGCCTGGCGAGCTCCTGGTTGGCCTCCGGGGCGAGCACGGGTGTGGCGGGGCGGCCGAGCAGCTCCTCCGGGCGGTACCCGAGGAGGTCCTGGGCGGCCAGGGACCACTCGACGACGCAGCCGTCGGCGTCCTCCCGCCACAGGGCGATCGGGAGGAGTTCGCGCAGCACACCCGCGTACCCGACGGCCGCCGGCGGCCGCTCCGGCGTCTCGCTCGTCGACTGATCAGTGTCCAACGCATCGACCTAACCCCGGGGGGTGTTTTTCCTACTCGATCACCCTATCCGAGGCGTCGTCGCGGGGCTCTGCGTATACGCCCGATCGGCTCGCCGCCCCGGGCACGGCAGCCTCGGTCGTGGCGTGGGCGGTCACTGCGGGGGGCCGCACGGCACCCGTCAACGGATGTGCCGGGCGAACGCCTCGTACGCCCGGTCGTCGAAGAGGACGAACCTGACCTCCTCGACCGACGTCTCCGTGGCCCGTACCGTCTCCACCGCGATACGGGCCGCGTCCTCCATCGGCCATCCGTAGATGCCGGCGGAGACGGCCGGGAAGGCGACCGTACGCGCGCCGAGCTCGTCCGCCACCTTCAGCGACTCGCGGTAGCACGAGGCCAGCAGGGCCGACCTGTCCTCCTCCGGGCTGAATCGCGGGCCGACGGTGTGGATCACCCAGCGGGCGTCGAGGCGGCCCGCGGTGGTGGCGACGGCCCGGCCGACGGGCAGGCCGCGGCCGTAGTGGCCGGCGCGGAGTGCGCGGCACTCCGCCAGGATGGCGGGGCCGCCGCGGCGGTGGATGGCGCCGTCGACTCCCCCGCCGCCCAGCAGGGAGGAGTTCGCCGCGTTGACGAGGGCGTCGGCGTGTTCCTCGGTGATGTCCCCGAGGGCGAGCGTGATCACGGTGGTCTTGGCCATGAGGACATGATGGTCCTCGGGCGCGGGCGTACGCCGGGGGTCCGCGGACGTACGCCTGGGTTTCCCGGGCGCACGGCGAGGGTTCGCGGACGTACGCCGGAGCTTCGCCGGCGCACGGCGAGGGTCCGCGAGCATACGCCGGAGCTTCGCCGGCGCACGGCGGTGTTTCACGGGCGCACGGCGGGCGTTCCGGGAGCGCACGCCGCGGTCCGAGACCGCGCGGTCAGTCCCCTGTCGCGCGCAGACGGCGCCAGACCGCCTTCGCGGCGTTGTGGCCCGACATGCCGTGGACGCCCGGCCCCGGCGGGGTCGCGGAGGAGCAGAGGAAGACCGCCGGGTGGGGGGTGCGGTAGGGGGAGAGGGAGAGTCGGGGCCGCAGCAGGAGCTGGAGGCCGCGGGCGGCGCCGCAGGCGATGTCCCCGCCCACGTAGTTGGCGTTGTGGGCGGCCAGCTCGGGCGGTCCCGCCGTGGCGCGGGCCAGGACACGGTCACGGAAGCCGGGGGCGAAGCGCTCGATCTGGCGCTCGACCGCCTCGGTGAGGTCGCCGCCCCAGCCGTTCGGCACATGGCCGTACGCCCAGAAGACGTGCTTGCCCTCGGGGGCGCGGGACGGGTCGACGAGGCTGGGCTGGGCGGTGATGAGGAAGGGTGTGCGGGGCGCGGTGCCGGAGGACGCCTGACGCAGCGCGGCGCCGATCTCGGCGCTGGAGGGGCCGATCTGGACGGTGCCGGCGTGGCGGGGCGCCTCGGCCGTCCAGGGGACCGGGCCGTCGAGGGCGTAGTCGATCTTGAAGACACTGGCGCCGTAGCGGTAGCGGTCGTAGAAGCCGCCGAAGCCCGCGATCCTGGCCAGGGCGGTGGGCGAGGTGTCGAAGACGTACGCGCGGGCCGGCGGCAGGTCGTCGAGCCGCTTGACCTCGAAGTCGGTGTGGACGGCGCCGCCGAGGTCCTTCAGATACGCGGCGAGGGCGTCCGAGACCGACTGGGAGCCGCCGCGGGGCAGCGGCCAGCCGCCCTCGTGTGCGGCGAGCGCGAAGACGAGGCCGATCGCCGTCGTCGCGAACCCTCCCAGGGGAGCGATGACATGGCCGACGAGGCCGGCGAACAGGGCACGCGCCTTGTCGTCCTGGAAGCGGCGCATCAGCCAGGTCGACGGCGGCAGCCCGTCGATACCGAAGCGGGCGAGCGTGACGGGGTCGCGGGGCAGGGCGGTCAGCGGCAGGGACATGAAGTCCCGTGCCAGGGTGTCCCACTTGCCGAGGTAGGGAGCGACGAGTCTGCGGTACGTGCCGGCGTCACGCGGCCCGAAGGAGGCGGCGGTCTCGGCGACGGACCGGGAGAGCACGGCGGCGGTGCCGTCGTCCCACGGGTGGGCCATGGGCAGTCGGGGGTGCAGCCACTCCAGGCCGTAGCGGTCCAGCGGCATCGTCTTGAAGACGGGCGAACCGACCCCGAGCGGGTGCACGGCGGAGCAGGGGTCGTGCCGGAAGCCGGGGAGGGTCAGCTCCTCGGTCCTGGCACCGCCGCCGATCGTGGACTTGGCCTCGAACACGGCGACGGAGAAGCCCCGTCGGGCCAGTTCCACCGCGGCGGTCAGTCCGTTGGGGCCCGCCCCCACGACGACGGCATCGAGCATCGACGGCACCTCGGACTCCTTCGTCGGCCATCGGCCGCCGTACGGCGACCGGCAGATCCCAGGATAGGCGCCGTGCGTCGCGAGGATCCTCCGAGGAGGCACCGGGGTGCGGCGGCGCGGAGATCTTCCGAAGAGGTGTCGAGGTCGTGGGGCGGCGCGGCGCCGTGACGCCGGCCCTCGTGACGCGCGCGCCCAGTGCTCGGGGAACGTCTCCTCGGTCCACGCGGCCGCGGTCGTCACGCGACCAGGTCGCCGGACCGACCCTCCGGACTCGCCCCGGCGGTACGTGTGTTCGTCGCCGCTCGGCCTCGCGACCGGTCGCACCCGGGGGCCGGAGAGGTGGCCGGTGGTCAGGCCGTGGCGACCTTCCCGACGAGGACGAACTCGTTGTACGGGAAGACCTTGCCGACCGAACGGGGGAAGGGGAAGGAGTAGGTCCGCGCCACGGTCACGCCGGCCTTCTCCGCGTGGTGCCGCAGCTCGTCGAAGCCGACGAACCGCACATGCGTGGCGTCGGTGCGGTAGCCGGCCTCCTGAGGGGTGATCAGCACGACCGAGCCGCCCGGCTTCACCAGCGGCAGGTACTGCTCCAGGATCGAGGACGCCAACTCCTCGTCCATGTGCTCCAGGACGTGCGCGCAGAGCAGGCTGTCGAACGAGCCGGGCCCGCAGTCCGGGGCCTTGGCCAGCTCCTCGGGTGTGTAGGCGGTCAGCCCGCGCTCACGACAGGTGGCGACGGAGTGGGCGTTGTGGTCGACGCCCACGCTGCCGGGCTCGCAGTTGAGAAGATTGCGGCCCAGGCCGCAGCCGACGTCCAGCACGCGGCCGAGGCCGAGCCGCTTCAGATTCCACCGGTACGGCGCCTGGGTGGGAAGGAACCGCTTGATCCCCGACTGCTCCAGGCGGGCGAGCCGCTTGGTGTAGTCCGAAGACTCCGTGCCGGGTTCGAGCGTCCTGTCCTGGGTGCCGGCCATCGGCGTCCGCCTTACCTTGCGCTGGTCCAAGGGAATCCACACCCTGAGAGTGGGAAGTGACATCACGGGCGCACGACGGCACACGGGGCCGCGTGCTCAGCCGTGTGATCTACGGCACCCAGGCTAGGACACCGGGAAGCCGAAGGTAAAGGCCGGAAGGGCGCGGGCGGCGAATTCCGGCGCGCTTCCCGAGTGCCCAGGGGCCGGTGAGCCGGCCGCCGCACATCCGTTCAGCGGGTGGCGTTCCGCCTCGCCCTCTCCTGGGCGCCATACGGCCTTGTCAGGGCGTCGGCGTTTCGGCCATGGCCGGCTCGGGCGGCGGCCCCGCACGGCAAGGATCGGTGTATCCCGCACTCTCGGTTTCTCGCTCTGTCAAGGGGCACGGGAAGCGTCCGAAAAACGTGTGTTCGAAATTATCACCGTGTCGTTGAGCTCCATGGCAACCCGGCCGATCCACACCGGAGAACACCATGCGCTCTTCAGCCGCCCGCGCGACCGCTCGCACCGGAACGGAGAACGAAGGACACGAGGCCGGTGAAGGCGGCCCCTCGGCGTCCGAACGGCTGCTGTTCGGCGGGGAGCTCGCGTACGACATGGGGTGGAGCCAGCACCACGGGGTGTGGGTGAAGCTGAGCCTTCGGTCCATGGCCCTCTCGCTCCCCCGGCAGGTGGCGATCGCGGTGCGGCTGGCCCGCGCGGCCGACCGGCGGGCTCTGTACACGGTCGCGGGCAGCGAGTTCGGGCGCGGTGTCACCCAGGCGGTGTCCCTGGTCGCGGTGAACGCGATCCTGGTAGAGCTCCTCGCCCAGGGCAGCACGGCCGAACGGCTGCGGTCCGCTCTGCCCTCCCTGGCGGTCGTCGCCGTTCTCGGGATGATCGGATCCGCGTTGAAGTCCGCGTCGTCGGCGGGCACCGGGATCCTGGAGCCGAAGGTCCAACGGGTGGCCACCGAGCGCTACTTGGCGCTGGTGGCACGGGTGGAGCTGGAGGCGATCGAGGACGACGCGTTCCACAAGCTGATGGACTCCGCCCAGTGGGGCGCGGACTCCGCGCGCCGGATGGTCGGGTACTGCACGGCCGTGGTCACCTCGGCGATCTCCCTCGTCGCCGCCGCCGGTGTGCTCACCGTCCTGCACCCCTTGCTGCTGCCGCTGCTGATCGCCATGGCGCTGCCCAGCGCGTGGAGTTCGCTGACGATGGCGCGGGCCCGGTACGTGAGCTGGCACCGGTTCGTGCAGCACGCGCGGGCGGCGCAGCTGATCAGCCGGCTGCTGATCGACCAGCAGGCGGCCGGTGAGGTCCGGGTCCACGATGTCGGCCCGTTCCTGCTGGAGCACTTCCGCGGGATGGCCGAGACGAGCGAGCGGGAGCAGACCCGGCTGGCGTGGATCGGGGCCCGTACGGGGCTGACGGCGGACGCGGCGCGCGGACTCGCGACCGTCGCCACGTACGCGGTGCTCGGCGTGCTGTTGTGGCACGGGCAGATGGCGCTCGCGGTCGGCGGCACGGCGGTCCTGGCGATCCGTACCGGCTCGGCGAGCATCACCGACCTGGTGATGAGGGTGACGGACGTCCAGGAGGAGTCGCTGTTCGTCGCCGACCTGGAGACCCTGTGCGAGGAGGCGGTCCGCCGTGAGATCCCGGCCGGCGGGGTGGACCTTCCCGAGGACGTGGAGGAGATCCGGTTCGAGAAGGTCACCTTCACCTACCCGGGGGCGGAGAGGCCGTCCCTGTGCGAGGTCGACCTCGTCATCCCCCGGGGGCGGACGGTCGCGCTGGTCGGCAGGAACGGGTCGGGCAAGACCACCGTCACCAAGCTGCTGTGCGGGCTGTACCTCCCGGACGGCGGCCGGGTGATGTGGGGTGAGGTCGACGCGGCCGAGGCCAGCCGTGCTCAGGTCTTCGACCGGATCGCGATGGTGGCGCAGAACTTCCACCGCTGGCCCTTCACCGCCCGCGTCAACATCGGCATCGGCCGGCCCGGCGGCCCGTTCGAGGACTCCGCGATCGGGGCGGCTGCCGCCTACGCGGGCGCGGACGACGTGATCGAGGGCCTCCCCCGGGGTCTGGACACGCTGCTGGCCCGTGGCTACCGGGGCGGCCAGGAGATCTCCGGGGGGCAGTGGCAGAAGATCGGCCTCGCTCGGGCGCGTTTCCGCCACGGGCAGGTGCTCATCGTGGACGAACCGACCAGCGCCCTCGACCCGGTGGCCGAGCAGCGGGTCTTCGACCAGATCCACCGCCTCGCCGGCACCGGCCAGACGACGATCCTGATCACCCACCGCCTCCACAGCGTGGCCCACGCGGATCTCATCTACGTGATGGAGGGCGGCCGGGTGGTGGAGGCCGGGACGTTCGAGGAGCTCATGGACCCCACCACCGGCTCGGGCTTCTTCCGCGAGGCGTACGAGCTGCAGGCCCGCCAGTTCGTCCACCCCGCCGTCCCGGGCCAGCCCGGGCCGGCGCCTTCCGGCACCCTCATGGACGACCAGCCGACACCGTGACATATCCACCGCCCGCGCCCCCGGCCCGACGACTCCGGTAGCTCAAGAGAACCTCTGAATCCTATGGAGGTTTCCTGCCAAGGGTGACCGGGCGGTCACGGAGCCGGAATTCTGTCTGCCGCCACCGACGTGGCATGTCACAGACAAATTTTGGGAGGGATTGTGCCCAAGAGGCCCCCGTGGTCCACTGCGCGCAGATCGACCCGTCAACGGCTGCGCCTGATCGCCGGTGCGGTAGCCGCCGTACTGGCCGCCGAGACGGCCGTGGTCGTCGCCACCACCGGCCAGGCCGTCGCACTGGGCTCGCAGCAGCCCACCGCGCGCGCCGCCGCCGTGGACGCCGCCCCCAAGGGTCCCGCCGTGGCCCAGGACGAGGCGTCCGCACGGCTGATGGCGCGGCTGCAGAAGCGCAGGATCGAGGTCCTGTCGGCGCGCACCGAGACCTCGGCAACCTATGTGCTGCCCGACGGACAGATGCAGACCGCCGTGTACGCCGCGCCGGTCCGGGTCAAGAAGGACGGCGCCTGGCAGGACATCAACACCACGCTCGCCGACGCGGGCGCCGACCTGCGACCCCGTACGACGACGGCGGACATCACCGTCTCGGACGGCGGCGACACGAAGCTCGCCTCCGTCGGACGCGGCGGGCGCGGCTTCGCCATGGGCTGGGAGAAGAACCTGCCCGCGCCGAAGCTGAAGGGGGACACCGCCGCGTACGACCTCGGCGGTGGCGAGACGCTCACCGTCACCGCGCTTCCCCAGGGCTTCTCGCAGAACGTGCACCTGGCCAAGGCGCCCACGGCTCCGGTCAGTTACCGCATACCCGTCGAGGCCAAGGGGCTGAAGCTGTCCCAGGCGCCGAGCGGGCGGCTGCTGCTCGAGGACTCCGCCGGCAAGCTGGTCGCCGAGGCGCCCGCGCCGATGATGTGGGACTCCTCCAAGGACCCGCGCTCGGGCGAGTCCAAGCACCTGGCCAGGGTCCCGGTGAAGATCGAGACGGCGAAGGACGGGAAGCAGACCCTCGTCCTGTCGCCGGACCCGAAGTACTTCACCAAGGACCTGACCTACCCGGTCACGGTCGACCCGACCTCGACCCTGACGGCCTCCACCGACACCTGGGTGGCCACCAACTACCCGGACTCGCAGGTCTCCTCGGCCGAGCTCAAGTCCGGCACGTACGACGGCGGCACCACCAAGGCCCGCGCGTACCTGAAGTTCGATGTGTCGGCCTTCAAGGGCAAGCGCATCAACGACACCAACCTGGGTCTCTACTCGTACTACTCGTCGACCTGCTCGACCACCGGCTCCGGCACCCAGGTGCGGCGCATCACCGGTGACTGGAACTCCTCCACGATCACCTGGGGCGCGCAGCCGGCGACCACCGACGCCGGTGCGGTGACCAGCACCGCCGCCAAGGGCTACAACTCCACCTGCCCGGCCGGCACGGTCGACTTCGACATCGACGCGATCGTGCAGGCGTGGGCCGACGGCCAGCCCAACCACGGCCTGCAGATCAAGGGGACCAGCGAGACCGACTCGCTGACCTGGCGGCGCTACCGCTCGGCGAACTACGTCAGCGGTGACCACGCCCAGGAGCCGCACCTGACGGTCACCTACGACTCCTACCCGGGGTCGCCGACCGCCACCGCGATCTCGCCGTCCGCCGTCAACGCGTACAACGGCATCCGGTACGTGACCTCGGTGACCCCGACGATGTCCGCCAAGGTCACCGACCCCGACGGCGCCACGGTCCGGGCCCAGTTCGAGATCACCCCCGACCCGGCGTACAACGAGACCACGTACACGTACACGGGCACCAGTGCCGCCGTGGCCTCCGGGTCGAACGCGACCCTGACCGTTCCGACGGCGAACAAGCTGCCGTCGGGGCCGAAGCTGCGCTACCGCGTACGCGGTTACGACGGGACCTTCTACGGCCCGTGGAGCGCGTACATGCCGTTCGGCGTGAACACCGCCAAGCCGGCCGCGCCCACGATCAGCTGCCAGACGTACGACAAGGACACCTGGACCGCCCGTGCGAGCGGCCCGGTGACCTGCACCCTGGACACGGCGTCCACGGACGGCCAGGGCTACTACTGGGGTCTGGACGACACCAACCTGCCGAACCGCGTGGACGACACGGTCGACGGCACCGGCGGTGACGCGCTGACCATCTCGGTCGACCCGGCCGACGGCTGGCACACCCTGCGCGCCAAGACCGTCGACTCCGGCGGCAACCTCTCCACCGACGTCACGAGCTACAGCTTCGGCGTCGGCGCCGACGGCGCGGCCGTCATCTCCCCCTCC
Source organism: Streptomyces sp. NPDC006551 (assembly GCF_040611675.1). Lineage (NCBI taxonomy): Bacteria > Bacillati > Actinomycetota > Actinomycetes > Kitasatosporales > Streptomycetaceae > Streptomyces > Streptomyces sp. NPDC006551. The sequence continues at coordinate 94,711 of NZ_JBEXOT010000010.1, read as the reverse complement.
GACGGTGACGACACGGCGCGGCGCGTCTCCCTGCAGGCCAAGGGCAAGGCCGAGTACACCGGTGTGACGTACGAGTACCGGCGCGGCGAGACCGACACCTGGAAGACCGTGCCGACCGCCCACGTGACCACCACCACGGGCGGGCCCGTCAGCTGGCCCGCCCAGGTCACCTCCGGCACCGCCCCTCCCCTGGTGTGGGACGCGGCCACCTCGCTGGCCGAGGACGGCGTGCTCGAACTGCGCGCCGTGTTCGACGCCGGTACGGCCACCAAGTACAACTCCCAGGTCGTCGAGGTCACCCTCGACCGGCAGGCGGGCAACGCGCCGAGCCTGGAGGTGGGTCCCGGCACGGTCAACGCCCAGACCGGTGACTTCACCTTCACCGACACCGACGCGGAGGTCTTCGGGCTCTCCGCGGAGCGTTCGCACTCCTCGCGCCGCCCGGTGGCGCAGGAGGTCCAGGAGGGTCAGGCCGCGATCTTCGGCCCCAACTGGTCCTCCGGCGTGGGCGCCGAGGACGCGGGCACCGACTGGACCGTGCTGCGCAAGACCTCGGCCACCTCGGTCGAGATCCTGGACTCCACCGGTGTCGCCACCGCCTTCACCGCGACCAGCGGGGGCGGCTGGAAGGCCGAGTCGGGCTCCGAGGACCTGACCCTGACGGGTTCGCCGACCAGCTCCTTCACCCTGAAGGACACCAGCGGCACCGTGAGCGTCTTCCGTAAGGTCGACGCGGCCGCCGCCACCTGGACGCTGGCCACCACGGCCCTGTCGGTCGACGACTCCACCACCACCGTGGTCTCCGAGAAGGTCACCGTGGGCGGCGCGGTGCAGTCCCGGCCGAAGTACCTGATCGGCGCCTCCCCGGCGGTCGACGCGGCCACCTGCCAGGCCACCCCGGCCACCAACGGCTGCCGCGTCCTGGAGTACGTGTACGCGTCGTCCACCACGGCGACGTCGACCGCGTTCGGCAACTACGCCGGACAGGTCGCGCAGCTCAAGCTGTGGGCCACCAGCCCCGGCGCGAGCGCGGCCACGGCCGAGACCGTCGCGCAGTACGCGTACGACGCCTCCGGGCGGCTGCGCGAGGTGTGGGACCCGCGGATCAGCCCCGCGCTGAAGACCGCGTACGCCTACGACAGCGCGGGCCGGCTCACCACGCTCACCGAGCCCGGCGAGCTGCCGTGGACGTTGACGTACGGCAAGGCGGGCACCGCGGTCACCGCGGGCGAGGGCATGCTCCTGTCCGCGTCGCGGCCGACCCTGAAGCAGGGCAGCGCTGGCGAGACCGACGGCGGAAAGGCCGTCACCACGGTCGTCTACCAGGTGCCGGTGTCGGGCTCCAACGCCCCGTACCAGATGAACGCGGCCGCGGTCGCCGTCTGGGGCCAGACCGACGCCCCGGTCGAGGCCACCGCCGTCTTCCCGGCGGACCAGGTCCCCGCCTCCAACGTCGGCACCTCGCTGACCGCGGACGCGTACAAGCGGGCGACGATCGTGTACGCCGACGCGTCGGGCCGTGAGGTCAACACGGCGCAGCCCGGCGGCCACATCGACTCCGTCGACTACAACCAGTACGGCTCCGAGGAGCGCTCCCTGACCCCGGGCAACCGGGCCCTGGCCGTCGGAGCCACCGACGCGGCCAAGGCGGAGCTGACCCGGCTCGGCATCATCGACGCGACCGTCGCCGAGCGCGCCGAGCAGCTCTCCACCCGCACCGTGTACAGCGCGGACGGCCGGCGCGAGACCGAGGAGTTCGGCCCCCTGCACCTGGTCACCCTGGAGCGCGCCCTGTCCGGGGGCACCGCCGCGGGCACACTGCCCGCGGGCACCGAGGTCCCGGCCCGTACGCATACCGTCAACACCTACGACGAGGGCCGTCCCGCCGACGCGGCGGTGCAGGACCTGGTGACCACCGCTGTCACCGGAGCCTCCGTGAAGGGGTACGCCACCGACGCCGACCGCCGTACCACGGCGACCGGCTACGACTGGGCCTCGGGCCAGCCGACGCGCAGCGTCGTCGACCCGGGCGGCCTGGCGATCACCACCACCACGGCGTACGACGCCTCGGGCCGCAAGATCCGGGAGACCTCGGGCCGTTCCAACGGCAGCGACGCGCTGACCACCGTGACCGAGTACTGGTCGGCGACCGGCACCGGTGCCTGCGCGGGCAAGCCCGCCTGGGCCGGCCTGGTGTGCCGCACCAGCCCCGCCGGGACGATCACGGGTGGCGGCTCCCACCCGGCCGAACGGGTCACCAAGACCTACGGCTACGACCGCTGGGGCGGCGTCTCCACGGCCACCGAGACCGCCAACGGCGCCACCCGCACCACCACGGTCACCACCGACGCGGCGGGCCGGCAGATCAAGTCCGCCGTCACCGGCGGCGCGGGCACCGCGGTGCCGGAGGCCACGACGGTCTACCACCAGCAGAACGGCGAGGTCGCCTCGCAGACCGCCGCCGGTGCCACCGTGGCGTACGGCTATGACGCGCTCGGCCGCCGGATCAGCACCACCGACGGCAACGGCAACACCGTCACCACGGCGTACGACGCCCTGGACCGGCCGGTCCAGGTCTCCGACTCGGCGCCGTCGACCACGACGTACGCCTACGACACGGCCGTCGAGCCGCGCGGTCTGGCCACCAAGGTGACCGACTCGGTCGCCGGGGCCTTCGCCGGCACCTACGACGCGGACGGCGAGCTCGCCACCGAGTCCCTGCCCGGCGCCGTCACGCTGACCGTGGACCGGGACCCGGCGGGCAACACCACCGCCCGGAGGTACTCGGCCGCCGACGGCACGGCCCTGCTGTCCGACACCACCGGACACACCGCGCACCAGCAGCAGGCCGGGCACAACCAGTCCGACGGCACCGCCACCGCCACCGCGTACACCTATGACGCGGCGGGACGGCTCGTGACCGCGAAGGACACCGCGGACGCCCTGTGCACCCGCAGGTCCTACGCGTTCGACGCCAACAGCAACCGCACCGGCCTGACCACGGCCGACTGCTCCGAAGGAGGAACCGGCTCCACGAGCACGACGCACACGTACGACAGCGCCGACCGGATCGTCGACAGCGGCTACGCCTACGACGCCTTCGGCCGCACCACCACGACGCCGGCCGGTGCCCAGCTGACGTACTACGCCAACGACCTCGTCCACAGCGAGACCGTCGGCGACCGCCGCCAGACCTGGAACCTCGACGCCACCGGCCGCATGGCCGCGTGGATCGTGGAGACCAAGGGGACTGACGGCACCTGGACGAAGACCGAGTCCAAGGCGCACCACTACGGCACCGGGGACAACCCCACCTGGACCGTCGAGGACGCCCAGGGCACGATCACCCGCTACGTCAACGGGCTCAGCGGCCAGCTGACCGCGACGACGGGCAAGACCGGCGGGCTCGTCCTGCAGCTGCTCAACCTGCACGGCGACGTCTCGGTGCAGCTGCCGGCGGACACCACCCAGGCGCCCGTGGTGCTGCGCACCGACGAGTACGGCAACCGGGCCGAGGGCGCGACCACGGCGCGGTACGGCTGGGTCGGCGGCCACCAGCGCTCCTCGGAGACGCTGAGCGGCTCCACGCTGATGGGCGTCCGCCTCTACTCGCCGGCCACCGGCCGCTTCCTGCAGACCGACCCGGTCCCGGGCGGTTCGCTCAGCGCCTACGCGTACCCGGGCGACCCGGTCAACTCGCAGGACCTGGACGGCCAGCGCTGGAAGAAGAAGAAGGTCTGGCACGTCAAGAAGAAGAAGGCCAAGAAGCTGGCCCGTGCCATCAAGGCGGGCGCGCGCCTCGCCTCGGCCTTCGGCCGGATCGGTCTGACGATGCCGGCCTTCTGGGCCAAGATCGCGGGCCTGGCGCTGGAGGCCATCGGTGGTGCGATGCGGTGGTTCGCCACCGAGATCCAGATCAAGAACGCGATGCCCAAGAGCAAGGGCGTCAAGATCACGGTCGGGATCTGGCAGAAGAGCGGGTTCTGGTCATGGGTGATGTACCCGAGGATCAAGGTGAACCGCTGGAAGAAGTAGCGGGCTGAGGGGAGGGGGTCGGCACGACCGGCCCCCTCCCCGTACCTTTCCTCTTCCCACCCCTGGACTCCCGGGCTCTCCCGGACTTCCGGAAGCGAGGACGTCTCAGTGATCGTGTTCCAAGCCGCTTTCCTGCTGCTCCTGGCCACCCAGGCCGTGCTGGTCGTGCGTCACGGTCGCGGCTGGCGGCTGGAGTCGGCCGTCACCGCGGGATTCGCCCTGGCCTTCGTACTCCTGCCGCCCGACGACGGCTTGCACCTGATGGAGACGGCGCTCAGGGTGTACGTGGCGGTGGGGATCGCCCCGCTCGTCGAGAAGGCCCTCCGCAAGGCCGGCACCCCGCGCAAGGCCCTCGACGACACCCGCTCCCCCCGTTTCTGGGCGGCGGCCGCGGCCTGCGTCGTGCTGGCCGCCCTGGTCGCGCGCGTTCCGCTGTAACGGCGCCGGCCGCCAGGAAAGGTGAAGGGGCCGTTTCGGAGGAATCCGAAACGGCCCCTTGATCGTTCCCCGACGGGCGGCGACGCTACCCGGCGTAGGTCTCGTACTCGGCGACCTGCGGCGTGCCGGCCGAGCTGACGATCTCGAAGGTGATCTTGTTCAGCGAGGTCCGGGGGAAGGCGATGACGCCCGCCCCGCTGCCGGAGGTCAGCACGGCGCCGGTGTCGGCGTTGACGACCCTCCAGGACCCGATACGGCCCGTGGCGCCCGACGCCTCCCGGATGTTGATCGCGGAGACGGTGGTGACGGAGCCCCACTTGATCGAGATCGAACCGGTCGAGCCGGCCGGCGACCAGTAGGTGCTCATGTCACCGTCCCGGACGTTGCCGTAGCTCGTCCCGTCGGCCTTGCCGGAGCCGTCGGAGCCGGCCCCGATGCTGAGGTTGCTCCCACCGGGCTGGGACGGTCCCGGCGTGGGGGTGGTCGGCCCCGGCGTGGGGGTGGTCGGCCGGGGCGTCGGACTGGTCGGTGTCGGGCTGGTCGGCGTCGGTGTCTGCGGCGAGCAGCTGCCGTCCGACACCAGAAGACCCTTGCCGGCGCCCGCCGTCCGGCTCACGACGGCCGGCACGCAACCGGCCGCGTCGAGGCTGTAGGAGTAGGGGATGCCGACGGTGGTGTTCGACTGGGGGTCGGGCCCCGCCGGCTTGTTCTCGCTGCCGGGGCTCGACCAGGTCACGTTGTCGAAGATGTTGCCGCTGACCTGCCAGAAGCCGGCCGCGTCGGTGTAGAAGGTGCCCAGGACGTCCTTGGAATCCTTGAAGTAGTTGCTGTCCACCTTGGCCCGAGCTCCGGCCCGGGAGTTGATGCCGGACTCGTTGAGGCGCAGGTAGTAGTTGTTGTACATGTGGGCCGTGCCGCCGCGCAGCAGGGGCGCCCGGGAGTCGATGTTCTCGTACAGGTTGTGGTGGTACGTGATGAAGCTGTTCGAGAGGTCGCTCTCGCTGGACCCGACGAGGCCACCGCGGCCGGAGTTGCGCAGGATGCTGTAGGACAGGGTCACGTACTGGGTGTTGTCCTTCATGTCGAAGAGGCCGTCGAACCCCTCCGACTCCCCGCCCGAGGCCTCCAGGGTGACGTGATCGGCCCAGACGTTGCGGACGTTGCTCTCCATGCCGATGGCGTCGCCGCCGTTGGACGTGGGCGAGCCCGACTTCTTGACGTTCCGGACCGTCACGTTCTGGATGATGATGTTGCTGGCCTCGCGGATATGGATGCCCACCTGGTCGAAGACGGCTCCGCCGCCGACCCCGACGATCGTGACGTTGCTGATCTGCTTGAGCTCGATCACGCCGTCGGCGGTGTTACAGCCGGCGCCCGAGACCTTGCTGGTGTTGCCGTGATTGATGGTGCCCTCGACCTCGATGGTGATCGGGGTGCTGCTGCTGGCCCGGCCGCAGAGGGCCGCGTGGATCGCGGTGCCCGTGGTGGCCCGCACCGTCCGCCCGCCGGCACCGCCGGTGGTCCCGCCGTTCTGGGTCGCGTAGCCGGTGGCGCTACCGGTCGCCGCGGACGCCTCGGGTACCGACAGAACCGCACCGGTGGCGGCCGCAAAGGCCATGGTGGCCAGTGCCGCGCAGAGTCGCAGTGCGACTGGTCGTCTCATCCTCGCCTCCCTTTCGTCTTCGCACGCTGGGTGGTGTCGCTGCTCGACCAGTCACCGGGCAGAGCAGAGAAAGCGCTTTCTGTCCGCGACGATAGGGCGCCCCTGGGAGGCTGGCAAGGTTTCTGTCCGGGTCCCGAAAAATGCGCTCCGCCGTCTCACGCGTCCCTCAACATCCTTATCGGCGGCTGAAGTTGGCGGGCGAGGCTTCGTGTAGGCAGCCCGGTGTCAGCCTCCGCCCCACGTGACCTGGTCGGCTCAGGTTCGTACCTGGCGCCCCATCAGCACCACGTACACGACGAGCGATGCTCCGAGGCCGACGGCCCAGCCGTAGTCGGCCAGCGGTTCGAGGAAGGGGATCAGTCCGTCCTCGGGGAACGGTCCCTTGCCCGGCGCCGAGTGCGAGCCGCCGATCGCGAGGACGCCGCCGATCGCGAACGCGACGACGGCGCGCAGGTTCCATCCCGCCGTGTACCAGTAGCGTCCACCGGGCGTGTAGAGGCCGGGCAGGTCCAGGACCGTGCGGCGGACCAGCCAGTAGTCGGCGATGAGGATGCCGGCGACCGTGCCGAGGAGTCCGCCGACGAGGCCGAGCCAGGTGAAGATGTACAACTCTGGGGTCTCCGTGAGCTTCCACGGCATGATCAGCACCCCGAGGACACCCGTGATCAGCGCGCCCGTACGGAAGTCGATCAGTCGCGGCGCGAGGTTGGCGAGGTCGTACGCGGGCGAGACGACGTTCGCCGCGATGTTCACCGAGATCGTGGCGACGAGCACGGTCACCAGCGCGAAGAGCAGCCCGAAGACGTTGTCGGTCCTGGCGGCCAGCGCGACCGGGTCCCAGACTGGAGCTCCGTACACCGCCTGCGAACCGGAGGTGACGAACACCGAGAGCAGCGCGAACAACGTCATGGTCGTGGGCAACCCGAGCGTCTGCCCCCATATCTGGGCACGCTGCCCGGCGCCGAAGCGGGTGAAGTCCGGGATGTTCAGGGACAGGGTCGACCAGAAGGCGATCATGCCCATGAGCGAGGGGAAGAAGACCGGCCAGAAGTCCGCGCCCCAGCCGAGCCGCGACGGCTGGTCGAGCAGCGGTCCGAAACCGCCGGCCTTCACCGCGATCCAGGCGAGAAGCACCAGCGCGCCGACGATGACGAAGGGGGCCGCCCAGTTCTCGAAGCGGCGCAGTGCCTCCATCCCCCGGTAGATGATGGCGAGTTCGAGGATCCAGAAGAGGACGAAACAGAACCAGAGCGTCCAGGGCTGCCCGCCGATCCGGGCGGCCTCCGTCCAGCCGCCGAACAGCTTGCCCAGCAGGACGAAGATGCCCTGGCCGCCGATCCAGGTCTGGATGCCGAACCAGGCGCACGCGACGGCGGCCCGGATCATCGCGGGCAGGTTCGCGCCGCGCAGCCCGAAGGAGGCGCGGGCGAGCACCGGGAACGGGATGCCGTACTTGGGTCCGGCGTGACCGGTGAGCAGCATGGGCGCCAGCACGATGACGTTGGCGAGCGCGATGGTGAGGACGGCCTGCTTCCAGTCCATGCCGAGCGCGACGAGGCCGGAGGCGAGCAGCCAGGAGGGGATGCTGTGGGCCATGCCGACCCAGAGGGCGGCGAAGTTGTACGTGGTCCAGCGCCGGCGTTCGACCGGTACGGGCAGCAGGTCGTCGTTGACGAAGCGGTTGTCCGGAAGGTGTGTGCCCGGCGGGAGTTCGACGCGTCCCGCCGGGTCGGCTATGGGTCCTTCGGACGGCGCGGGCGGGACGGTCGAGGTCATGCTGTGTGCCCTTTCAGCAGACGGTCATCTGGTGAGTGCCGGGATGATCTGCGCGCCGTAGGCGTCGATCGTCGCTTCCTTGGCGTCGTGCATGGCGTAGACGGCGAACTGGTCCACGCCCAGGTCGCGCAGGGCCCTGAGCTTCTCGATGTGCGCCTCGGCCGGGCCGAGGAGGCAGAACCGGTCGACGATCTCGTCCGGGACGAAGTCCGTGGACGGGTTCCCCGCACGGCCGTGGTGGCTGTAGTCGTAGCCGTGGCGTTCCTTGATGTACGCGGTCAGGGCCTCCGGGACCATCCCGGAGTGTTCGCCGTAGCGGGCGACGAGATCGGCGACGTGGTTGCCGACCATGCCGCCGAACCAGCGGCACTGGTCGCGGGCGTGGTCGAGGTCGTCGCCGACGTAGGCGGGCGCGGCGACACAGATCGTGATCGCGGCGGGGTCGCGGCCCGCCGCCGCCGCCGCGTCCCGTACGGCCTTGACCATCCACTCGGTCAGATAGGGGTCGGCGAGCTGGAGGATGAACCCGTCGGCCTTCTGGCCGGCGAGCGCCAGCGCCTTCGGGCCGTATGCCGCCATCCAGACCGGCAGCCGGCCTTCCTTCACCCAGGGGATGCGGATCGGGTTCCCGTCGACGACGGCCTCCCGCCCCTCGGCGAGGTCGCGGATGACGTCGATGGCATCGCCGAGCCGGGCCAGGGTGTTGGGCCTGCGGCCCGCGACGCGCATCGCGGAGTCGCCGCGGCCGATGCCGCAGACGGTCCGGTTGCCGTACATGTCGTTGAGGGTGGCGAAGGTGGAGGCGGTGACCTCCCAGGTGCGGGTGCCCGGGTTGGTGACCATGGGGCCCACGGTCAGCTTCCGCGTGTGCTCGAGAATGCGGCTGTAGATGACGAAGGGCTCCTGCCAGAGCACGGCGGAGTCGAAGGTCCAGCCGTAGCGGAAGCCGTTGCGTTCCGCCCGGCGCATCAGGCCGACGACCGCCGAGGCGGGCGGGTCGGTCTGCAGGACGAGTCCGAAGTCCACGTCGGCGCCTCCTAGTTCAGGTACTGACAGGTGGAGCGGGGGATGAAGCAGCCGTGCCCGGCACGTCCGGTGTACTCCCGCTTGTCGATGACGATCTCGCCGCGAGAGAGGACGGTCTCCACCTGGCCGGTGACGGTCTTCCCCTCGTACGCGGAGTAGTCGACGTTCATGTGGTGGGTGTCCGCGGAGAGCGTCTGGCGGACGTGCGGGTCGTAGATGACGACGTCGGCGTCGGCGCCGGGGGCGATCGTGCCCTTCTGCGGATAGAGGCCGAACATGCGGGCGGGGGTGGCGCAGGCGATCTCGATCCAGCGGCGGCGGCTGATGTGCCCGTCGACGACGGCCTGGTGGAGCAGGTCCATGCGGTTCTCGACGCCCGGGAGGCCGTTGGGGATCTTGGAGAAGTCGCCGCGGCCGAGCTCCTTCTGGCCCTTGAAGCAGAAGGGGCAGTGGTCGGTGGAGACGACCTGGAGGTCGTTGGTCCGCAGGCCCCGCCAGAGCGCCTCCTGGTGTTCCCGGGGCCTCAGCGGCGTCGAGCAGACGTACTTGGCGCCCTCGAAGCCGGGCTCGGCGAGGTTGTCGGTGGAGAGGAAGAGGTACTGCGGACAGGTCTCGCCGAAGACGTCGAGCCCCTTGTCCCGGGCGGCCGCCAGCTCCCGCACCGCCTCGTCGGCGGAGACGTGGACGACGTACAGGGGCGCCCCGGCCACCCGGGCGAGCTGGATGGCCCGGTGGGTGGCCTCGGCCTCCAGGAGCACCCGGCGGACCTCGCCGTGGTAGCGGGGATCGGTCTCGCCCCGGGCGAGGGCCTGCTCGACGAGCACGTCGATCGCGATGCCGTTCTCGGCGTGCATCATGATCAGCCCGCCGTTGCCCGCGGAGCGCTGCATGGCACGCAGGATCTGGCCGTCGTCGCTGTAGAAGACGCCGGGGTACGCCATGAAGAGCTTGAAGGAGGTGACGCCCTCCTCCACCAGCTTGTCCATCTCCTTGAGCGTGTGCTCGTTGACGTCGGAGAGGATCATGTGGAACGCGTAGTCGACGGCGCACCGTCCGTCGGCCTTGGCGTACCAGGTGTCGAGACCTTCGCGCAGGGTGTGGCCGACGCTCTGCACGGCGAAGTCGATGATGGTGGTGGTGCCGCCCCAGGCGGCGGCCCGGGTGCCGGTCTCGAAGGTGTCGGAGGCGGAGGTGCCGCCGAACGGCAGCTCCATGTGGGTGTGCGCGTCGACGCCGCCGGGGAGGACGTACCGGTCGGTGGCGTCGAGGGTCCGCTCGGCGGTCCAGCCGGCGGCGGCGTCGGAGCCGTGCGTGGCGAGGGCGGCGATCCGGCCGTCCTCGATCAGGACGTCGGCGTGCAGTTCGTCGGAGGCGGTGACGACCAGACCGCCGCGGATGAGGGTACGGGTACTCACGGGTCTCCCCCTGGCATGAGCCTGTCTGGGTGCGGATGGACTACAGGGCCAGGAGCGCCTGTTCGAGGATCGCGGCACCCTCTTCGGCCTCGCCGACGGTGAGCGAGAGCGGTGGGGCGATCCGCAGGGTGCTGGTGTTGTGCCCGCCTCCCTTGCCGATGAGCAGTCCGTTCTCGCGGGCGGTCTCCAGGACCGCGGCGGCCGCTGCCGGGTCGGCCTCGTCCGTGCCCGGTACGGTCAGTTCGATGCCGATCATCAGACCTCGGCCGCGGACCTCGCGTACCGCCTCCACTCCGGCGCCGACGGCCCGCAGCCGTTCGAGGAGCAGTCCGCCCACGCGGCGGGCGTTGCCCTGGAGGTCGTGCTCCAGGAGGTGGCCGAGGTTGGCGAGGCCGGCGGCCATGGTGACGGGTGAACCGCCGAAGGTGGAGATGGAGTTGGCGTCCAGGCAGTTCATGACCTCGGCGCGGGCGACGACTCCGCCGATGGACATGCCGTTGCCGATGCCCTTGGCGAAGGTGAGGATGTCGGGCGGGCCGGCCTGGTCGTGGGCCTGCCAGCCCCAGAAGTGGTCGCCGGTACGGCCCCAGCCGGTCTGCACCTCGTCGGCGATCCAGAGGATGCCGTGCCGGTCGAGGACCCGGCGGAAGGCGGCGTACAACCCGTCGGGCGGGGAGGTGAAGCCCCCGACGCCCTGGATGGGTTCGGCGATCAGCGCGGCGACGTCCCGGGTGTGGCCGAGGAGGTCTTCGAGGTCGGCGACGCAGGCGTCGATGAAGCGCTCGTCCGTGTACTGGGCGTAGGGGCCCCGGGTGCGGACGCCGCCGTGGACGTAGAGGGTCTGCAGCGGGGAGAGGCCGGTGGGTGACCAGGCGCGGTTGCCGGTGATGCCGACGGTGGAGAAGGAGCGGCCGTGGTAGCTGTTGCGCATCGCCAGGATCTGATTCGAGCGGCGGTACGCGGTGGCGAGGAGCAGCGCCGTGTCGTTGGCCTCGGTGCCGGAGGTGGTGAAGAAGACACGGGCGTCGGGGATGCCGGAGAGGGCGGCGATACGTTCGGCGAGCTCGACCATCGGGCGGTTGAGGTAGAGCGTGGAGGAGTGGACGATCCGGCCGGCCTGCTCGGCGATGGCCTTGGTGACCTCGGGCAGGGCGTGGGCGGTCATGGTGGTGAGGATGCCGCCGAAGAAGTCGAGGTACCTGCGGCCCTCGGCGTCCCACACGTGGCGGCCCTCGCCGTGGGTGATCTCGATCGGGTCCTGGTAGTAGAGGGCGACCCAGTCGGGGATGACGGCGCGGTGGCGGTCGTGGAGGCTGCTCACGGCCGTACCAGCCCGTCGTAGGCGTCGGGGCGTCGGTCGCGGTAGAAGGCCCAGGTCTTACGGACCTCCTCGATCAGGCCGAAGTCCAGGTCGCGTACGACGAGTTCCTCGGTCTTGTCGGAGGCGACGTCGCCGACGAACTGGCCGCGCGGGTCGACGAAGTAGCTGGTGCCGTAGAAGTCGTTGTCACCGTACTCCTCCTGGCCGACGCGGTTGATGGCGGCGATGAAGTACTCGTTGGCGACGGCGGCGGCCGGCTGTTCCAGCTGCCAGAGGTGAGAGGAGAGTCCGCGGTGGGTGGCGGAGGGGTTGTAGACCAGCTGCGCGCCGTTGAGGCCGAGTTGGCGCCAGCCCTCGGGGAAGTGGCGGTCGTAGCAGATGTAGACGCCGACCTTGCCGACGGCGGTGTCGAAGACCGGCCAGCCGATGTTGCCGGGGCGGAAGTAGTACTTCTCCCAGAATCCCTCGACCTGGGGGATGTGGTGCTTGCGGTACTTGCCGAGGTAGGAGCCGTCGGAGTCGATCACGGCGGCGGTGTTGTAGTAGAAGCCTGAACCCTCGATCTCGAAGACCGGGACGACGATCACCATGCCGGTCTCGCGGGCGAGGTCCCGCATCCTGCGGACGGTGGGACCGTCCGGCACGGGCTCGGCCCAGCGGTAGTGCTCCGGGTCCTGCACCTGGCAGAAGTAGGGGGCGTTGAAGACCTCCTGGAACCCGATGATCCGAGCGCCCTGCCGGGCCGCCTCGCGGGCGTGCTCCTCATGCTTGGCGATCATGGATTCGGTGTCGCCGGTCCAGGTCGCCTGGACGAGTGCGGCGCGTACGACAGCGGTCATGAGCTGCTCCTTCGGCACGGCGTCAGAGAGCCTCTACGCACGTAGACGCGGTACGTAGGAGGAGAACGTAAGCCCCGTCACACCCCGGAGCAAGACCACCGCCGTGAACCGCCGGAGTCGATCATGTTTCATACCCGAGTGGTCCACGTCGGACACGCACCGACACGTCCAGGTCTGTTCCGATGTGACATACGACGTGACATGCGGCGGTCCGCACGACGTGACGCGCCGGCGTGACGGACGGGGGCGGTGCGGTCAGGCTCCGCCCAGGCCGGCGACCCGCAGGGCGTGCGCCAGGTCGCGTGCCCGCTCGGGAGACACGGCGTGTGCGGCGTCGAGGAGTTGGGGCACCAGAGCGTGCGGGTCCATGGCGGCGAGCCGGGCGGCGTCCTCCGGCGTACGAGCCCGGACGAAGGCCGCGAGGAGGGCATGGGCCTCACGGTGGTGGCCCTCGGCGCGCAGGGCGGTGCAGGCGTCGGCGAGCTCCTCGACCGGCCGGGCGACGCCCTGGCGGAGCAGTTGGTCGCAGTCATGGTCCCGGCCCGCGTCCGCGAGCGCCCCGGCGACGGCGGCGAGCCGGCCGGGGGGCAGGGTGGCCGCCTCCCAGAGCAGGGTGGCCCAGTCGGCGCCGAGCCCGACCCGGTGGAGTTCCGCGGCGAGGGCGGGGAGCCAGGCGGGCGGACCCGCGACGGCCTCGCAGAGCAGGGCGTGCGCCTCGCCGCTGCGGCCCTGGGCGCGCAGCCGCCGCAGCGCGTAGACCGCGTTCGCTGCGGCGCGGGCCGCCTCGGCGGCGTCATCGGCGGTGGCGGTGAGGGGCGGGGCTGGGGTACGGGGCGGGGCGGCGGCGGTCGTCTCGGCTCCGCCGAACCGCGCACCGCGCGGACGGGCGTCGCCCACCGGCAACTGCGGCACCCCCACCGCCTCCGGCGCGTCCTCGACCTCCTCCATCCATGCGTAACGGGCGCCCCTGGGGCGCCGCTTGACGGCCGGGGCGGAGGCGGGAGCCGGAGCAGGGGCGGGTGCGGGAGCAGGGGCGGGTGCGGGAGCCTGGGCAGGGGCGGGGGCCGGACGGGTCAGGACGGTCAGGCGCGCCGTCAGTTCCGCCATCCGGGCCGTCGCACGGCTGCGGTCGTCCCGGACCCAGGCCAGTTCGTGCTGGAGCCGGGGCGCGTCCGGGAAGCCCTGGGCCGCGCTCAGGAGGGCCTCGAGTTCACGCGAGCGGTTCTCGGCGCGGCGCCGCTCCCGCTCCATCAGCGCCAGGCGCTCGCGCAGCGCCTCCGCTCCGCCCGGCCTCCGGTCGTGGGCGGCGGCGGCCGCGGTGTGCAGCGCCCTGCCCCGTACGGCCCGGGGCCCCGTCGGCGCTTCGCCGAGGTCCTGGAGCAGGGACTCGACCACGTCCCAGGGCAGGATCTCCGTACCGTCGAGGCAGGCCCGCATCCCGTCCGGGTCCCGGCTCGTGAAGACGCCGTACCAGCCCTCACCCGGCTCCAGGCGGGCCACCAGGTCTCTCAGGAAGCGCGCGAACGCTCCCGCTTCCGCCGGAAGTTGATCGGTCGTCATACCGCCGCACCACCCGCACACTCGACTGGAACCTTCCGGTCCGCACGCATTGGACCTCAGTCGTGTTACGTGACGGCTACAGACGGTTTTCGTGTCGCGGACCGTCTCTCAGAATGTCACCGCGATGCCGGTGTGAGGCCGCTTCCCGAGGCGGGCGACCGTGGCCGGCCAGTCCACCATCCAGAACTGCCAGGTGTACTTCCGCGCGAGCAGCCGGCGCACATGGCGCAGCTCCTCCCCCTCCAGGAGCCTGGCGGTGCCCTCCACGCCGACCGCGTCCGGCGCGGTGTTCCCGCGCACGTCGCAGAGGGCGACGACGGCCCGCGGGTCGTCGCGCAGTCGCCTGACCTTCCAGGAGTCGGTGCGGGTCCACGCGTACAGCTGGTCGCCCTCCACCGCGTACCAGACGGGCGTCGCCACGCCGGTCCCGTTCCTGCGGAAGGTGGTCAGGCTGACGTAGCGGCCGTGTCGCAACTCCTCGGGCATCATGCGGCCGAGGCTATGCCACCGGGCGCGCGCCCCCGCGGTTCGGGTCCGAGCCGGAATCAGACCGGTACGAGCGCGCAGCGCGCGACGACCTCGTCCAGGGAGAGACCGAGGACCCCGGCCAGCGCGGCGACGGTGAAGAAGGCGGGGGTCGGGGCCCGTCCGGTCTCGATCTTGCGGAGCGTTTCCGCGGAGAGCCCGGCGGCGGCGGCGATCTCCGCCATGGAGCGGCCGCCGCGGGCCTCGCGCAGCAGCAGGCCGAGTCGTTCGCCGCGCTCGCGCTCTTCGGGGGTCAGGGGTGTGCGCACCATGAAGCCCATTCTAATACCGGTATAGTAATTGGCATGGTGGAGATCAAGACGAACGAATCACTGCGGGCGATGCGAGAGGCCGGCCGGGTCGTCGCCCGGGCGCTGGCGGCGGTGCGGGAGAAGGCGGCGCCGGGCGTCACCCTCGGCGAACTGGACCGGGCGGCGCGAGAGGTGCTCGACGAGGCCGGCGCGGGATCGCCTTTCCTGCACTACCACCCCGACTGGGCTCCCGTGCCGTTCCCGGCCGTCGTGTGCGCGTCGGTGAACGACGCGATCGTGCACGGCATCCCGGACGGCCGCCGGCTCGCCGACGGGGACCTCGTCTCCATCGACTGCGGGGCGTCCCTCGGCGGCTGGGTCGGCGACGCGGCCGTCAGCTTCACGGTCGGCCGGGCCCGCCCGGAGGACACCCGCCTGATCGACACGGCGTACGCGGCGCTGGAGGCCGGGATCGGCGCGGCCGTCGTGGGCAACCGCATCGGCGACATCGCCCACGCCGTCAGCCGCGTGTGCCGCGGCGCGGGATACGGCATCCCGGACGGCATGGGCGGCCACGGCGTCGGCCGCACCATGCACGAGGACCCGGGCGTCCCCAACGAGGGACGCCCTGGCCGGGGCATGCCGCTGCGCCACGGAATGGTGATCGCGATCGAGCCGATGCTGATCGGCGGCGGCCGTGACGACCACTACACCGACGGGGACGGCTGGACGATCCGCACCCTCGACCGCTCCCGCGCGGCCCACACGGAACACACGATCGCGATCACCGACGACGGCCCCCGCATCCTGACGGCCCTGTAGCCGCAGGAGCCGACCGGACGGCCCGGGACCGTACGACCACGACCGTCCCCGCGTCCTGACCACCCTTCAGGCGCGGGCCGCGACGCGCGGAGGCCTGGCCGGTCAGCCCCGGGGACTGGGCGCCTGGTAGCCCGCGCGGCCCGGGGTCCCGGACGTCACCCCGGGGCCTCGCCGCCCTGCGGCCGCCGGAGCCGCGCGCCGTGCGGGCCCCGGCAGTCAGCGCCGGGGCCGTACGACCATCGCCGAGCCTCCGCCCCTGCGGACCGTCTCCGCCGCCGCGACCCAGCTGCCGTCCGGCTGCCGCTGGACGCCCGTCGCCGCGCCGATCTCCGGGTTCTGCCGGAAGCCGTGGCCGATCGCCTCCAGCTCGCCCCTCAGCGGGCTGTTCCAGAGCCCCGGCTCCAGTTCCGTCGTCGTCTGGTTGCGCTGGCTCGCCCGGGGCGCCGCGATCGCGTCGACCAGGGGCAGCCCCCGGTCCACGACGCCGGTCAGCGTCTGCAGCACGGTGGTGATGATGGTCGCCCCGCCCGGGGAGCCCAGGGCGAGGAGCGGACGCCCGTGCTTGTCGAGCACGATGGTCGGGGACATCGACGAGCGGGGCCGCTTCCCGGGACCGGGCAGGTTCGGGTCGTGGACCGCCGGGTTCGCCGGGGCGAAGGAGAAGTCGGTCAGCTCGTTGTTGAGCAGGAAGCCGCGCCCCGGCACGGTGATCCCGCTGCCGCCCGTCGACTCGATGGTCAGCGTGTAGGCGACGACGTTCCCCCACTTGTCGGCCACCGTCAGGTGCGTGGTGTTCTCGCCCTCGTACGTGGTCGGCGCCGCCGTCCCGCCGCTCGCGCAGTCGGCCGGGTCGCGCGGGTCGCCCGGCGCGAGCGGACTGGTCAGGACCGCGTCGTCGCGGATCAGGCACTCCCGGGAGTCCGCGTACCGCTGCGAGAGCAGCTCCCGCACGGGGACGTCCTCGAACGCCGGGTCGCCGACCCAGCGGCCCCGGTCCGCGAACGCGATCCGGCTCGCCTCGATGAAACGATGCAGGTACCGGGCCTGGGTGGCCGCGGAGAGATCGGTGCGCTCCAGGATGTTGAGCGCCTCGCCGACGCTCGTGCCGCCGGAGGACGAGGGCGCCATGCCGTAGACGTCGAGACCGCGGTACGACATCTTCGTGGGCCGCCGCCGTTCGGTCTCGTACGCGGCCAGGTCACGCTCGGTCAGGTCGCCGGAGCGGACGACCCGCGTGGCCCCCTCCCGCACCGGGGGCTTGCGTACGGTGTTCACGATGTCCCGGGCCAGCGGCCCCCGGTAGAGGGCGCCGACGCCCTCCCGGCCCAGCTTCTCGTACGTACGGGCCAGGTCCGGGTTCTTGAACGTCGAGCCGACGACGGGCAGTTCCCCTCCCGGCAGGAAGAGCTCCGAGGAGGCCGGGAAGTCGCGGAAACGGGCCTCGTTGGCGGCCGTCTGGGCGCGGAAGGTCGGGTCGACGGTGAAGCCCTCGCGGGCCAGCCGCGTGGCCGGCGCGAGGAGGGTGCGCAGCGGCTTGCTGCCCCATGTGTCGAGCGCCGTCTTCCAGGTGGCCGGGGTGCCGGGGGTGCCGACGCCGCGGCCGCTGGTCATCCCCTCGTCGAAGGGGATGGGCTTGCCGTTCTCGACGAAGAGGTTCGCGTCCGCCGACCGCGGCGCGGTCTCGCGCCCGTCGATGGTGCGCACCGTACGGGTCCTGGCGTCGTAGTGGACGAAGTAGCCACCCCCACCGATACCGGCCGAGTACGGCTCGGTGACGCCGAGGGCCGCGGCCACCGCGACGGCCGCGTCGACCGCGTTGCCGCCCTCGCGGAGCACCTCGATGCCGGCGGCGGAGGCGTCCGCGTCGACGCTGGCCACGGCACCGCCCCAGCCGACGGCCACGGGCTCCTTGACCGCCGGCTTCGCCTCGGTCGCCCTGGATGCGGAGGGCGGTGCGGCGGACGGCGGTGCGGCGGCGCCCACCGAGAGCAGCACCGTCGCGGCGACGGCGAGAACCGACCCATTCCGTGCGGCGGAACGACGCATTCCTACCTCCAGTCAACAGCCGTCCCGGCAGCCTAACTTCCTCCCGCCCTCCTCGTCAGGACCGCCTCGAACGGAGTGGCGCCGCCCCGCTAGCATGCGCGCCCATGAATGAAGACCTGCGCAATGTCGTCCTCGGCGTGCTCGCGACCGGCGTCAGCGCATCGCTGGGCTGGCTGACCCGCACGTATCTGTGGCGCCGCGGGCTCCGCCGCAAGCAGGCGTTCTTCGGTCTCGCCGGCGGTTCCGAGTGCCTGCTGGTGGTGAACCGCAAGGCGGGCAGCGAGGGCTCGGTGCACCGTACCGACGTCTCCGCGCTGCTCGAACTGTCCGCCCTGATCAAGGACTGCGGGGCGCAGCCCCGGATAGTCCAGCACGACTCGGCGCGGCAGGGCATCGGTGACCTGGCGGAGTTCTGCGTCGGCGGACCGTACTCCAATCGCCGGATGGCCGCGCATCTCTCCTCCCTGCTGCCGGGTCTGCGCATGAACGTGGAGTCGGACCCGGTCGAGGACCGGGGCATGTTCACGATCGGGGGCGAGGTGTACCGGGGGGTAAACGGCGTGACGGAGTACGTCGTCCTCGCCCGGCTCACGGCGGGCGACGGCGGGCGGCCGGTGTTCCTCTTCTGCGGGCAGTTCGCGGTCACCAACCAGGCCGCGACCCGCTATCTGGCCAAGCACCACGAGAAACTGGCGCGCACGTACGGCTCCGGCCCGTTCGTCCTCCTCCTCAAGGTGGTCAACTCGCAGGCGTACGGCCCGGACGTGGTGGAGCTGGTCGCCGATGTGACGCGGCAGGCGATGACGGCCGTCGCGGCCGAACCGGCAGCGACTTGACGCCGTTGATGAAGTTCGAGACGAGCCGGCGGGGCGGCGCGACCAGGGTGAGGTCGGTGAAGGCGTCCCGCACCTCCTCGTGCAGGATGCGCAGCTGCATGCGGGCGAAGTGGGCGCCGAGGCAGACGTGCGGTCCGTCTCCGAACGAGACGTGCGGATTGGGGCTCCGGCCGAGGTCGAGCCGGTGGGGGTCGGTGAAGACCCGTTCGTCGTGGTTGGCGGAGGCGTGGAAGACGACGACCTTGTCGCCCGCGGCGATGCCCTGGCCGGCCAGCTCGGTGTCGCGGAGCGCGGTGCGCCGGAAGGAGAGCACGGGCGGGTGGACCCGCAGGAGTTCGTCGACGGCGCTGTCCGTCGCGACCTCGCCGCGCCACAACCGCTCGCGCTCGGCGGGGTGTTCGGCGAGGGCGAGCAGTCCGCCGGGGGCGGCGGAGCGCACGGTGTCGTTGCCGGCGACGGTGAGCAGGAAGAAGAACATCTCCAGCTCGGCGTCCTGGAGTTCGGTCGTGGCGAGCGAGGTCATGATGTCGTCCGCTGGGTGCTTCCGTTTGTACGCGGCGAGTTCCTGGGCGTAGCCGAACATCTCGGCGAGCATGGCGGGTGAGCGCGGATCGACCGGCCGGCCGTCGGGGCCGAGGACGGCCGGTTCGTCGGGGTCCTGGTAGGCGATGACCCGCTCGGTCCAGGCGAGCAGTAGTCCTCGGTCGGTGGCGGGCACCCCGAGGAGGTCGGTCAGGTTGAGCAGGGCGTAGTCGTCGGTGACAGCGCTCACGAGATCCACCTCCGGCCCGGCCTCCAGGGCCGCGCCGAGCAGCTCGCGGGCCCGTGACCGCGCGTTCACGGCGAACCGTTCGATCCGGCCGGGCGTGAACGCGCGGCTGACGAGCCGACGCAGCCGCCCGTGCCCGGGCGGGTCCTGATTGAGCATCATGCGGCGGATGAACGGCAGGTCGGCGGGGTCGGGATCGCGGATCTGGGTGGCGCCGAGCCACGACGAGTAGGTCGTGCCGTCCTTGAGCACCCGCACGACGTCGGCATGGCGGGTGACGGCCCAGAAACCTGTGCCGGGGGGCCAGCCGAGGACTTCGTACTCCTCCTGCCGGGCGACCGGCCACCGGTCGCGCAGGGTGCGGAACGCCTCGTGCGGCAATCCGTGGGCGTAGACACGGGGATCGAAGACGTCGGGTACGTCGCTGGTGTTCTCCACGGGCCTCAGCTTGGAGCGCCCGCCTCCGGGAATCCAGGTCCGCGGAGCATCGGGCAGCCGCGCGGGACGAGATCGGCCGGACCGGCTCCAGAGGTGATGACGTATCCATCATGACAGGTCAGAGGCGGTTTTCGTAGGACCGATGACACGGTCGGGAAACCTTGTTCGAGCGCTTCGGCAGATCCCAGAATCACCGTCATGAATCACTCCGAGAAGATCGATCACGATGCGGTGCTGCGGGCACGGACGATGCTGCTCGGATCCGGCGGGCTGAGCCCCGTCCGAGAGGTCGAGGTGTACCGGGTCCTCGCGCCGGTGAGCCCGCTGACCTATCTGCCCAAGCTGGCCCGGGCGTTGGTGTCGTACGGCTACTGGCGCGAGATCGGGGACCGGCCGGACGTGCGGCTGGCCGTGTGCGCGGAGGCCGCGGACGCCGCCCGGCGGATCGACGCCGGTGAACCGAGGAGGACGGAGCTGCTGGTGGACGTTCTGAGGACTTGTCAGCACGAGCTGTTCCGTGCCGGCCGACGGGCCGAGGGGGTCGCGATGTGCGAGGAGATGGCCGAGGCGGGGCGGTGGGGGTTCGAGCAGGGGCAGGTGTCGAGCGCCCGGTACGTGGAGGGGCGGCTGGCCACCGTGCGGGCCGAGGAGGGCCGCCACCGGGAGGCCGCCGAACTCCGCGAGCGGCTCGCCCGTCCTGGGCCGGACGAGACGCCGGCGGACGTCTTCTTCTGGAACAACGTCGCATGGGCGGCCGACCTGGACGCCGCCGGTCAGCGTGACGCGGCCCTGGACGTCTTCGCGGACCTGGTGAGCACGCACCGCCGTGGCGTCGAGGCCGCGAAGCCGCCCCTGGCCCTGCTGACCTGGGAACTGGTCCACCACTCCCGGATGCTGGACGCGGCGGGGCGCCGGGCCGAGGCCCGTTCCGCACGGCAGGAGGCACTCGCTCTCCTCGCGGAGCTCGCCAGGACCGGCGAGCGCACGAGCGGGGGCGACGTCCTCCGCTGGACCGCCCTGTTCGCCCTGTCCGGCCGGCCGGCCGAGCCGGAGGCTTCCCCGGGCGCACCGGCACCGGCGTTCGGTACGAGCCTCTCCTCCTGGTCTCCCGATGTGAGAGAGGCGTACGTCGCGAGCCTGCCCCGCCTGGAGGAGGAGGTCGCCGCCCTCGCCGGTGCGGCCCGTACCGATGCGCGAGGGCACCTTCCGGCGCTGGTCACCGCGCAGCGGCGGCTGACGATCCGTTCGGTGCTCGTCGGGGTGAAGCGCGGCCGCCCCGACCTGGAGCCGTTCCGGCCGCTCTTCGACGAAGGAGTGGCACTCGCCCGCCGCCTGGCCGACCTTCCCGGCCCGGCCCACGACGGCCCGGCGGCCTCGGCGCGGGCCCTGACCGACCGGGCCGTGTTCCTCGTCGCCGACGAGCGGTACGGCGCGGCTTACGACGACTTCCTGGAGGTCGTCGCGCTGCTGGACGGCGACGTATCGCCCATCTCACATCCGAAGACCGTGAAATAGATCAAACGCGCGCAACCTTTCCCGGCCTCCGTCCCTCTCTCCCCGCGAAAGTGATCCACACCGGAGGTCGTCCCCGTGAACCGCATACGCCCGCGCCCCCTGCTCGCCACCGTCGCCGGGGCGCTCGCCCTGGCCGCCGTCACGTCCTGCTCCGGAGGAACGGCGGCGGCCGGCGGTACGGAGGAGGGGGCGCCGCGGACGCGGATCTCGGTGAATCTCACGGGCGACCGGGCGACGGCCGGCGAGCCGGTCGTCGTCCGGCTCGCCGAGGGGAGGCTGTCGCGGGTCGACGTGACCGACTCCAAGGGCGGGCGGCTGGAGGGGAAGGTGTCCGCCGACGGGACGAGCTGGACCTCCTCGCGCAAGGCCGTGCCGGGAACCGCCTACGCGATCGAGGCGCGCGACGCCTCCGGCGGGAGTGCCCGCGCCGGGTTCACCACCGCACCGGCCGAGCGGGTCAACAAACTGACGCTCGCCCCCGGCAAGAACACCACCGTCGGCATCGCGCAGCCGCTGTCGATCGTCTTCGACCACCCGGTGAAGAACAAGGCCGAGGTCGAGAAGCACCTCACGGTCACCACCTCGAACCGGACCGAAGGCTCCTGGGGCTGGATGCGGGACTGGTCCGGCAAGGACCGGGTCGACTGGCGGCCGAAGGAGTACTGGAAGGCCGGCACGAAGGTCACCCTCGACGCCCGGCTGAGCGGGATCGACTCCGGCGCCGGCGGCTGGTTCGTACGCGACTACACCACCACCTTCGGCATCGGACGCGAGCAGCTCGTCAAGGTCGATCTCGACAACCACCGGCTGACGCTGCTGCGGGACGGCGCCGTGGTGAAGGAGGTGCCCGTGTCGGCCGGTACGCCCGGCGGCGAGAAGGCCTCCTGGCGCGGCAGGACCGTGCTGATGTCCAAGGAGGGCACCATCAACATGCGCTCGGAGACCGTGGGGCTCGGCGACGCCTACGACAAGATGGTCGACTACTCGATGCGGCTGACCTGGTCGGGGATGTACGCGCACGCGGCGCCCTGGAACGCGGCCCATTTCGGCAGCGCCAACAGGAGCTCGGGCTGCATCGGCATGAGCGACGGCGACGCGCGGGCCGTGTACGACCGGGTGCGGGTGGGCGACCCCTTCGAGATCACCGGTTCCGATGCCAAGGGGACGCAGGCGCTGAACAACGGCTACGGCGAGTGGAATCTGTCCTGGGCCGAGTGGCGCTCCAAGAGCGCCCTCAACTGACAGTCAGTCCAATAATCGTTACCCGCACGTAACTCACCAGCTGGTTACCCCGAGTAAGGCCTCCCGGTTACCGTCGGGTCACTTTCACTGCCCCCCATCAGTGACATCAGTGAGGAGTGACCCGTGCGCACACCCTTGGTCCTCGCCGTCTCGGCCGCCCTCGTGGCGGGGACGGCGCTCGGGCTCGCACCCGCCGCCCACGCCACCGAGACCGGCCTCCACTTCGTCGACATCGCCGGCGACGGCGGCACCGTCCTGAAGGCCAATGTCCTCACCCCGGCGGGTGCGGGCTCCGGCGCCCGCCACCCCGTGATCGTGCTGCCCACCAGCTGGGCCATGCCCCAGGTCGAGTACCTCGCCCAGGCCCGGAAGCTCGCCGACTCCGGCTACATCGTGGTCAGTTACAACTCGCGCGGTTTCTGGCAGTCCGGCGGCCAGATCGAGACCGCCGGGCCGAGGGACGTCGCCGACGCCTCCAAGGTCATCGACTGGGTCCTCGCGAACACCGCCGCCGACCCCGACAAGGTCGGCATGGCGGGCGTCTCGTACGGCGCCGGAATCAGCCTGCTCGCCGCCGCGCACGACAAGCGCGTCAAGGCCGTGGCGGCGCTGAGCGGCTGGGCCGACCTCATCGAGTCGATCTACAGCGGCCGCACCCAGCACGTCCAGGCCGCGGCCCTGCTCGGCGGTGCCGGCTACCTCACCGGCCGCCCCGGCCCCGAACTCCAGGAGATACTTGGTGACTTCCTCTCCTCCAACCTCGCCGAGGAGGAGAAGATGATCGCCTGGGGCAGGAAGCGCTCCGCCGTCACGTACCTGGACCGGATCAACGCCAACGGCGCCGCGATCATGCTCGGGAACGCCTGGGGAGACACCATCTTCCCGCCCAACCAGTACGCCTCCTTCTACGAGAAGCTCCAGGGCCCCAAGCGCCTGGAGTTCCGCCCCGGCGACCACGCCACCGCCGAGGCCACCGGCCTGCTGGGTCTGCCCAACGACACCTGGACCAGCGCCCACCGCTGGTTCGACCGCTACCTCAAGGGCGCCGACAACGGCATCGACCGCGAGCAGCCCGTCCAGCTCAAGTCGCGTTCCACGGGCGGCTACGAGGGCTACCCCGACTGGAAGTCGGTCGGCGCCGACGAGCGGAAGATCGCCCTCGGCGGCTCCCAGCGGATCCGGGCCGATGTGGACTCCGGTGCCAACGGCGGCGTCGTCCTCCTCTCCAACGCCCTGGACCAGTTCCTCAAGATCCCGCCCATGGCCTCGATCCCGCTGCTCCCCCGCTCCTTCGCCGGCGTGTGGCAGTCCGAGCGCTACGACACCGTCCAGAATGTGCGCGGTACGGCGAAGCTCCACACCACGGTCACCTCCACCGAGGAGAGCGGCACCCTCGTCGCGTACCTCTACGACGTGGGCCCGCTCGGCCTCGGCAGACTGGTCAGCAACGCCCCGTACACCTTCCACGGGAAGACGCCCGGCGAGCCGTTCACCGTCGACCTGGAGCTGTTCTCCACGGCCTACGACGTGCCGGCCGGCCACCGTCTCGCCGTGGTCGTCGACACCGTCGACCCCCTCTACATCGAGCACAACCCGACCGGCGCGCAGCTGACCTTCTCCTCCCCTTCGGCCGACCCGTCGTTCGTGTCGATCCCGCTGCGGGAGGAGTGATCACCGGCTGCTGCCGGACGGGCATGGCTTCCTGCGAGCTGCCGCGCGCCCGCTACGCGCCCCTGGGAGGACCTCCGCCCGGCAGCAGCGTCCCCGGTTCGGCCGGGGCGACCTCGACGGCCTTCGTCTTGGGACTGCGGCGCTCCTTCCTGGCGACCCACGTGGCGAACCAGGACAGCAGCATGCACATCCCGATGTAGATCGGTGAGATCACCATGACGACGGGGATGAACGGCAGGTCGTAGTCGAGGTTCGACGCGATCAGCTTGCCGGCGTGCAGGAACTCCTCGTAGGTGATGAGGAATCCGAGCGAGGTGTCCTTCAGGGCCACCACCAACTGGCTGATGATGGTCGGCAGCATGGCACGGAGCGCCTGCGGCACCAGGACGTAGGTCATGACCTGTGTCTTGCGCATGCCGAGCGCGTACGCCGCCTCACGCTGCCCGCGGTCGACCGAGTCGACCCCGGTACGGAACACCTCGGCGAGCACCGAGCCGTTGTACAGGGTCAGTCCGGCGACCAGCGCGGGCAGCGGGTGGACCTTCAGCGCCACGAAGATGAAGAAGATCATCACCAGGACGGGCATGGCACGGAAGAACTCGACGAGGAGTGTCGAGATCCAGCGGAAGACCCGGTGCTCGGAGAGGCGCCCGGTGGCGAGGAGGCCACCGAGCGCGAGCGAGAGCACCGAGGCGTACGCGAAGGCCTTGAGGGTGTTGCCGAGCCCGCGCAGCAGCAGCTCCTGGATGCCCTCGTAGGCGAACGGCGACCACTTGGTGGAGGTGAACTGCTCGGTGTCGAACAGGAGGTGGAGGATCCAGCCGGCCAGCGCCAGGATCACCACGGTGGAGAGGACGCCGTAGAGCCGGTGGCGCTTCCGGGTGTGCGGACCCGGGATGTCGTACAGGGCGGTGGACTCGGTCATCGGGCGACTCCCCAGCCCTTCTCCAGGATGTTGAAGATCGCGCTGATGGTGAGGGTGACGATCAGATAGCCGACGGCGATCCAGACGAAGGTCCAGATGATGTTGTAGCCGAGTTCGCTCAACGTCTTGTAGGTGCCGAGGAGTTCGGTGACGCTGAAGGCGCCGGCGATCGCCGAGTTCTTGGCGAGCGCGATGAGGGTGGAGCCGATGGGCGGGATGACGGAGCGGAAGGCCTGCGGCAGGACCACGGCGCTCAGGGTCTGTCCGAAGGTCATGCCGAGGCTGCGGGCCGCCTCGCCCTGGCCGCGCGGCACGGTGTTGATGCCGGAGCGCAGCGCCTCGCAGATGAAGGCCGAGGTGTAGCAGCCGAGCGCGAGGACCGCGAACAGCTTGAAGGGGAGCACGAGTCCGAAGCGTGGCAGGCCCAGCATCACCGCGAAGAAGAGGAGGGTGAGCGGGGTGTTGCGCAGCACGGTCACCCAGACGCCGCCGAAGACCCGGAGGGAGCCGACCGGCGCGACCCGGAACGAGGCCATCAGGAAGCCCAGGACGAGGGCCAGGACCGAGGCGTAGACGGTGAGTTCGACGGTGCCGAGGAAGCCGTCGCCGTAGAGGGAGAAGTTCTCGGTCAGTACATCCATGTCGCCGCTCCTCCTCCTCAGCTCGCCGGGTAGCGGTCGATGGCGGGCGGCCGCGGGGCGGGCACCCCGGAGAGGCCGAGGGTCGCGTCGTACGCCTTCTTCCAGTCGCCGTTCCTCTCGTGCGCCGCGAGGGCGTCGTCGAGGGCGAAGCGCAGGGCGTTGTCGTCGCGCGGCACGCCGATGCCGTACGGCTCCTGGGAGAAGGGCCTGCCGACGACCTTGAGTTCGTCGGGGACCTTGGCGGCGTAGCCCATCAGGATCGTGTCGTCGGTGGTGACCGCGTCGACCTGGTAGGTGAGCAGGTTGTCGACGCAGACCGAGTAGGTGTCGTAGGCGACGAGGTCGGCCTCGGGGTAGTCCTTCTCGATCCGCTGGTACGGGGTGGAGCCGGCGGCCGAGCAGACCCGTTTGCCGTCGAGGTCCCGTGGCCCGCTGATGTCGTTCTCGTCGGCACGGACGAGCAGGGACTGGCCGGCCATGTAGTAGGGGCCGGCGAACCCGACGAGCTTCTTGCGGTTGTCGTTGATGGTGTAGGTGCCGACGTAGTAGTCGATCTGACCGTTCTGCAGGGCGGTCTCGCGGTTGGCCGAGGCGATGGTCCTGAACTCGATCGACGCCGGGTCGAAGCCGAGCGAGGCCGCCATCATCTTCGCGATCTCGATGTCGAAGCCGGAGTACCTGCCGGTGGCGGGGTCCTTCTCGCCCATGTACGGCTGGTCCTCCTTGGCGCCGACGATGAGACGGCCGCGGTTCTTCGCCTTCCTCCAGGTGGCGGAGTCGGGCAGCTGGAACGCCGACGCGATCCGGTACTTCGGGAGTGCGTCGGGCTGTGGCCCCTTGACCGGAGGACTGCCCTCCTTGCCGCAGGCGGCCGCGGCGCCCAGGGCGAGCACGAGCGCGAGCGCGGCGAGGAGTCGTTGCGTACGGTGCATGGCGTCGCTCCCCGTCAGTGCTTCAGGATCTTGGACAGGAAATCCTTGGCGCGGTCGCTGCGCGGGGCGGTGAAGAAGTCCTCCGGGGTGCGGTCCTCGACGACCCGGCCGTCGGCCATGAAGACGACGCGGTGGGCGGCGGAGCGGGCGAAGCCCATCTCGTGGGTGACGACGACCATGGTCATGCCCTCGCGGGCGAGCCGCCGCATGACCTCGAGGACCTCGTTGATCATCTCGGGGTCGAGCGCCGAGGTCGGTTCGTCGAACAGCAGCGCCTTGGGGTCCATGGCGAGGGCGCGGGCGATGGCGACGCGCTGCTGCTGGCCGCCGGAGAGCTGGGCGGGGAACTTCTCGGCGTGGGCGGCGAGGCCGACCCGTTCGAGGAGTTCACGCGAACGGCGGTCGGCCTCCTGCTTCTTCCGCTTGCGCACCTTGATCTGGGCGAGGGACACGTTGGCGAGGACGGTCTTGTGCGCGAAGAGGTTGAACGACTGGAAGACCATGCCGACCTCGGCCCGCAGCTGGGCCAGCGCCTTGCCCTCCTCGGGAAGAGGACGCCCCTCGATGAGGATGTCGCCCGACTCGACGGACTCCAGACGGTTCATCGCCCGGCAGAGGGTCGACTTGCCCGAGCCGGACGGTCCGATGACCACCACCACCTCCCCGCGACCGACGGTGAGATCGATGTCCTGCAGGACGTGCAACGTTCCGTAGTGCTTGTTGACGCCACGCAGCTCGATCAGCGGATCGACGGCCATACGCTGCCCTGCCCCCTTCTCGGCTGTGTCGAGGTCAGCGCAAACTATCCAGCACGAAAAGGGACTTCACGCCCGACACGCATGAAACACGGATAAGCCGTATTTACTGCAGAAGGGTGGGGCGGCCGGTCAGAACTCGGCGGCCTCCGCGTACACGTGGGAGAGTTCGGGGGACCCGCTCACGGCCCAGTCGAGGCCGGCCTCGACCACGTCGATCTCCCGCCCGGAGGCGAGCCGCACCACCGGCTGCCCTCCGGGCCACACCCGCCAGCAGGCACCCGGCACCGTGCGGACGATGACCGTGCCGAGGTACAGACCGGCGTCGTTGCCGATCCAGGGCAGCTCCTCCGGGTCGTCGCGCCAGCGCGGCGGGAGCTGGTCGAGGGCCGCGAGCGAGCGCGGGGAGTCGTCCAGCTCCACCCCGGTCTCCTGGGCCCTGGCACGCAGCAGCTCGCACTCGGCGAGCAGCTGGCCGACCCCCTCCGGGTCGCGGTCGAAGGCCGCCGTCAGCGGGGAGGTATCGGCTTCGTGCCGCTTGCGCCAGTTGTCCAGGAAGGGGATGTTCATCCGACCAGCGTCGCACCGGACCCTCCCATGGACCACCCGGCACGCGGAGATCACCGCTCCACGGGGTGCCAGGGGAGGTCCCGGGGCCGGGGTTGGACATGCGAGCACCCCGCCACAACCGACATAAACGAAGATCCACTATCCCTCGGGCCGGTCGGAACCACGTGCAACCAGCTGTCACGTGATCGACAGGACACTCCCTGGACGACGGGTTTGCATGGCGGTGTCCACGCGCCCGAGCTTGCGCTGGAGGCGGGGTGCGGCACCGGAGAGCTGTCGGTCCACCTCACCGCGCTCGACTACACCGTCGGCGCAGCCGACTCCGCTCACAGCGCCATCGCCCGTGACCACTAAATCAAGCCCCGACTGGCCGACGTATCCCACGATCCGCACATGGAGGCAGCCCACGGCGGAAGCCGCCCTCGGCCGTGGAGTCAGGGCAGCTTGGCCGTCTGCGCGTCGATGACGGCCATCGGCTGCCGGTCGACACCGCCCGTGGGGTCGCAGGTGAAGAACAGCGCCACGTTGTTCCTCTTGCGGACCGCCGCGAGCCGGACGACCACCGGCGCCCCGTCCCGCTCGACGGTGAGGCCCCAGGCGAGCGCCTCGTCGCCCGCCGACAGGGGCTCCGGCTCGGCCTTCCGATACGTCGTCGTCCCCGTGGAGTCGGTCGCCGTGAAGCCCTGCGCGCACGGCCCCACGGCCGCCCGCAGGGAGGCAAACCACTCTTGGGCGCGCGTGTCAAAGCCACTACCGGCGCCGCCGCGACCAGAGCGACTGGCACGCAGCCGCCCAATGGCAGACGCAGCCACGCTTCCTCGGCACCCCACCGCAGCGATCGGGGTCATTCCGCCCCGCACGTGATCTCCCGGCCAAGTCCTAGACGTCGAGGTCGACGACGACCGGGGCGTGGTCGGACGCGCCCTTGCCCTTGCGCTCCTCGCGGTCGACGTAGCTGTCCTTGACCGCGTCGGCGAAGGGCTTGTTGCCGTACACCAGGTCGATGCGCATGCCCCTGTTCTTGGGGAAGCAGAGCTGGCGGTAGTCCCAGTACGTGAAGGGGTGGTCGTACTTCAGGGGGCGCGGGACCACGTCGGACAGGCCCGTCTCCCGCAGTCCGGCGAGGGCGGCCCGCTCCGGGGCGGTGACGTGCGTGGCGCCTTCGAAGAGGGAGATGTCCCAGACGTCGTCGTCGGTCGGGGCGATGTTGAAGTCCCCGAGGACGGCGAAGGGGCGCTCCCCCGCCGCGTCCGCGGCGACCGCTCCCTGGAGCGCCTCCAGCCAGCGCAGCTTGTAGGCGTAGTGGTCGTGGGCGACCTCGCGGCCGTTGGGCACGTACACCGACCAGACGCGGACCGGGCCGCAGGTCGCCGAGATGGCCCGGGGCTCCTGCACGGTCTCGTAGTCGGGTCCGCCGGGCAGGCCCATGACGACGTCCTCCAGGCCGACCTTGGAGAGCAGGGCCACGCCGTTCCACCGCCCGGTGGCGTGGACCACCGACTCGTACCCCAGCTCGCGCAGCTCGTCGGTGGGGAACTGCTCGGCGGTGCACTTGGTCTCCTGGACGCAGAGCACGTCCGTGCCGCTGCTCTCCAGCCAGGCCAGGAGCCGGGGCAGCCGGGCGGTGATCGAATTGACGTTCCACGTGGCGATGCGCATGCGCGCAAGCCTAACGGCGGGGTGTGACAGTCATCGAGTTCACAGGTCGGTGGAGTCTCCGGGGGCCAGCCGGCCGTGGTCCGTGCCGCCGAGCGCGCCGATCTGCCGGTCGTAGATCGGCCGGGCGAGGTCGGTGAGGAGGGCGTCGTGGATGTCGAAGGCGCGGTACGGCTTGACCTCGCGGACGTAGTCGATGACCTCGGAGATCTTGTTCCAGGGGGCCATCACCGGCAGCATCAGCGTCTCCACCGGCTGCCCGGGGACGGTCAGCGCGTCGCCGGGGTGGAAGAGCGAGCCGTCGACCAGGAAGCCGATGTTGGTGATCCGCGGGATGTCCGGGTGGATCACCGCGTGCAGCTCGCCGTGCACCTGGACGTCGAAACCGGCCGCGCTGAAGGTGTCGCCGTGGCCGACGGTGTGCACCCGGCCGGGAAAGGCGGCCGAGAGCTGTTCGGCGACGCTCCTCAGCGTCCAGATCTCGGCCGCCGGGTTGGCCTCCAGGCCGGCCCGCAGCCGGTTCTCGTCGAAGTGGTCGGGGTGTTCGTGGGTGACGAGAACGGCGTCGGCGCCGAGGGCGGCGTCCTGCTCGGTGAAGCCGCCGGGGTCGATGACGAGCGTCCGCCCGTCCTTCTCCAAGCGGATGCAGGCGTGCGACTTCTTCGTCAGCTTCACAGGAGTCCACCTCACACGGTCCGGACATGGGCATGCCCGGTCAGCCTACGCCTGGGGCGTGGTCTCCTCCTTGATCACCCGGCTCACGACCCGCAGGGCGCTGTCGGCGGCGGGCATGCCGCAGTAGACCGCGGTCTGGAGCAGGACCTCGCGGATCTCGGCAGGGGTCAGACCGTTGCGCAGGGCGGCGCGGGTGTGGTCGGCGAGCGCCTCCAGGTGGCCCCCCGCGATCAGGGCCGTGAGGGTCACACAGCTGCGGGTGCGGCGGTCCAGGCCGTCGCGGCTCCACACCTCGCCCCAGGCGTAGCGGGTGACCAGGGACTGGAAGTCGGCGCCGAACTCGTCCGCGAGCACCTGGTCCACATGCGCGTCGCCGAGGATCTCGCGGCGCAGCTTGAGGCCCTCGTCGTACGCGTCGGGCCGCGCGGACCCGGCGAGCTCGGGCACGGGCGCCGGGGCGATCTCGGCGACGGGGACGACCGGGGCCGAGACGGGCGGCATCGGCGGGGCGGGCAGGGCGCTCTGCGTGTCGTGCACGATCCCGGCGAAGTGGTTCGTGAGGAGGTCGGTGACGGCGCCGGGCTGCTCGACGGGGGCGAGGTGGGAGGCGCCGGGAACGACGGCGAGCCGGGCGTCGGCTATCCCGGCGACCAGGGTGCGGGCCTCGGCGGGGCCGGTGACCTGGTCGTCCGCGCCGACGAGCACGAGGGCGGGGATGCCGATGCGGCCCAGGGAGTCACGGACGTCGAAGAGGGCGAGCGCCTCGCAGGCGCCGATGTAGCAACCGGGGTCGGTCGTCCGCACCATCTGCACGGCCCACTCGACGATCGCGGGCTGGGTGGCGGCGAAGCCGGGGGTGAACCACTGTTCGGGGGCGGTGCGGGCCATGGGTTCGAGGCCGTGGGTGCGGACGATCACTCCCCGCTGGCGGAACTCGTCGGCGCTGCCGAACCGGGGGGAGGTGGCCACCAGGGCCAGCGAGGCGACCCGGTGGGGCGCCCGCAGTGCCAGGTCGAGGCCGACGGCGCCGCCGATGGAGCAGCCGGCGTAGCCGAAGCGCTGGACGCCCAGCTCGTCGAGGGTGGCCAGGAGCCGGTCACCGAGCTCTGCGACGGAGGTGAAGGGGCGGGCGGGGGCGCCGCCGTGACCGGGCAGGTCGAAGCGGACGACGCGCCACTGGCGGGTCAGCTCGGGGACTTGCCGGTCCCACATGTGCCATGTGGTGCCGAGGGAAGGGCCGATCACCAGGACCGGGGCGTCTTCGGGCCCGTCGACGCGGTATTGCAGGGTGTTCGGTGGTGTCTCGCTCACCCGCCAGACCCTCTCATCTCTCACAATCTCTCGCATCGCCGGGTCGAACCTGGCGGCTCCCACCCCTCCCGCGCGGATCAGCTCCGGAGCCGGCCGCCCCAGCCGCAGGCCTACGGAGACCGTCCCACGGTTGTGGCAGCCCCACGAAGATCCTCCACGTCCGGCCTGACGTACCACTTCGTGGCAGTGCTCACGTTCTTGTGGCCGGCCCACCGCGCGAGGATGTGATCCGGCACTGCGTTGTTCACCGGGTACGTGCCGATGGGAGCCGGCCGGGGCCAGGCCGCCCGGCGGCAACCGCCATGGGGGGCAGTGCGAAACCCGGACGCCGTGTCGAGGGTCCCGTCCGGCTGGCCGCAACGGCACCGGCCTCGACATGAACGGACGTGCCGGGGCCGCCTACGGAGGACGGTGGTGAAGCTGGTGCGGGCTCTAGATGGCGTGGACGCTCCAGCGCTGTGAGTCCAGTCCGTTGCAGGTCCAGATCTGGAGCCGGTTGCCGTTGACCGCGTTGCCGCCCGGGGCGTCGAGGCAGAGTCCGGACCGGGGGTTGAGCAGTGCTCCGTCTGCGGCCTTCCGCCACGTCTGTGCGCCGGTGTTGTTGCAGTCCCACAGCTGGACCTTGGTGCCCGCCGTCGTGCCGCCGGCGGCCACGTCCAGGCACTTGCCCAGAGCCTGGACCGTCTGGTCCGAGGCCACAGTCCACCGCTGGGCGCGGGTGCCATTGCAGTCGGAGAGCTGAATGGCGGTGCCGTTGGCGGTCCCGGCCCCGGAGACATCGACGCACATACCGCCGGGACCGGTGATCGCTCCCCAGAAGTTCATGCGGATGATCGCATGGACCAGCGCCCAGCCGGGGTAATCCATCCACACGACCCCTGCCCGGACCGTGCGGTTGTCGCTCCTGAGGAAGGTGTACGTCTGTTCGTTGACGCCCTGGATCCGGATCGGTTCGCCTCCGACGGCGGTGGTGTATCCGCCGGCGACGGCATGAGGGAAGGCGGTGATCCCGCTTCCGCTCGTCCAGTTCCAGTACATGGCGTCAGGCGCGTCGGCGTTGGTGCGCTGGAAGTGCTCCTTGACGTGCTGCCACTTGGAGCCGATGTCGAAGACGGTCGGGACGTTGTAGTGGTTCTGCTCGAACCCGCCGTCGGCCATGCGCGCCAGCCCGTAGCCGGCGTAGCGGCCGCCGTGCGGGGTGGTGAACTTCGCCAGCACCACCTTCCCGCGGACATCCTCCAGGCGCGGCATGGCAGCGGCTCCTCGGCCGGTGACGGACGGCGCCCAGAAGTGCTCGGCGGCGTGTGCATCGTTGGCAAGGTAGTCGCGGAAGACGGCCAGGCGCGCGGCGTCGTCCGTGGTCGCCGGCTGATCGGTGCAGGATGGGAACTCCTGGGTGCATTCGGCGTGGAGCGACATCACCACCGTTTCCGTCGGGTGGCTGTCAAGGAAGTCGCCCAACGTGCCGAGGACGTCGCTGAAGTTCGCTTCCTGGTAGACCACGCCGTGATGGATGGTGAACCGCCCGTCCACCACACGCACCCGAATGTCGATCGCACGTATGCCGTGTTCGAGCTGGGCGCGGAGCGTCGCTGCCCTGGTGCCGAAGTCTTCCTGCGTGGTGGTGGAATCGCCACCGCGGATCGCCAGTGTGTCATGGGTACCGGGCAAGGACAGCCGGCCCAGGGAAGCACTGCCCGGTATCGGAGCCATCCAGTCTGATCTCGGCCCCCCGCCCCTCAGGTCCCGGTACCACTCACCACTCGACGCGGCTGCCGCAGACGACGGCGCCCACCCCATTAACCCGGCCACCGCCACACTCATCAGCCCTGCCAGCCACCGATTCAACACACTGACTCCCCTTTTCGAACAGCAAGTTGGACTCGTTCGGCCGCCGCATCCGTTCTCCGGACCATAGGGGCTGCCACACCGTGCCGGAACTAGGGAAATCCCCTGACCTTCGACTGCAAACGGCCAGGAGAGAGAATCCCGTTCTGCCTCGAGGCTCCGTGATCGCGGCCCCGAAGCGTGTCGCAGACGTGATGGTCCGCGCTGAGCCGTGGCCAGGCCGGGTCTGGTTCGTCGCCGCCTCGCGTGCCGTCTGTACGTCGGTCTCGGAGCGCCAACGCGGGTCAAGTCCCCGGTGTCCGACACGCGCCTACCGGGGGCCGGCCGGTGTACCTGCCGAACGCCGCCCCCTCCCGGGTGAAGGTCGGCAAGGGGCGGGTGGAGTTGGACGGCGCGCGGGGGATGACCTCGCCAGCGTGTCCTTCCAAGCGATCTTGTCACGCGCATCACAATGAGTGGTCGAGTCGTCGAGGGATGCCGGCGGTCAATCCTTCAAGCCTCAACAGGGGCTGGAACCACAGAGCCGTACCGGCATCCCTGGGCTTCCTTACCCTGCGAGTGACCGGAATCGACCCACCAACCCGTAAGGAGCCATGCATGCGCGCGCTCGTCCTGGACCGTCCCGGACCGCTCGACAGCCTGCGCAGCACCGAGCTGCCGGTCCCGGCGCCGGGCCCCGGCCAGGTACGCGTGAAGGTCGAGGCGTGCGGGCTGAACCCGGTGGACTACCAGATCGCGAAGAACGGCGTCGCCGGCTTGGCGTGGCCGCACGTGCTGGGCCTGGACGTGGCAGGCACCGTGGACGCTCTGGGAGAGGGGGTGACCCGGGTCGGCGTGGGGCAGCGTGTCGCCTACCACGCGGACCTGCGGCGCCCTGGCGGATTCGCCGAGTACACCGTCGGCGACGCGGAGGTCCTGGCTCAGGTGCCCGCAGCGCTTGATCTGGTGCGTGCTGCCGCGCTGCCGGCCGCCGGCATGACTGCCTACCAGGCCCTGGTGCGGCGACTGCATGTCGCCGAGGGTCAGACCGTGCTCGTGAACGGCGGAGCGGGCGGGGTGGGCGGATTCGCCGTCCAGCTGGCCGCGATGACCGGCGCCCGGGTATTCGCGACCGCCTCCGCACGCAACATCGACCACGTGCGGAAGTTGGGCGCGCAGGCGGTCATCGACTACCGCACCGAGGACGTGCCTGCCCGGGTGCGCGAGCTGACCGGCGGGCGGGGGGTGGACGCGGTTGTCGACACCGTCAGCACCGAATCGGCCACCGCTTCCCTGCGCCTGTTGGCGTACGGCGGCGGACTGGCCGCCGTCGCGGGGCGGCCCGACATCACCACGGTGGCGCCCTTCACCATCGCGCCCTCGGTGCACGAGATCGCGCTCGGAGCCGCGTACAGCAGCGGCGACGAGCAGGCCCGGACGGACATGGCCGTGATGCTCACCGAGCTGTGCGCGCTGGCTGCCGACGGTCGCCTCGATCCCCTGCTGGCCCGGACCGTCCCGCTCGACGAAGTTCCGGCCGCGCTGGAGGAACTGGCCGCCCGCCACGTCCGGGGCAAGCTCGTGATGACTCTCGGCTGAATTGCACGCGCAGGCGTTCAACGGTCCTTCTGGAGATACCGGCGGAGCTTCTCGCAGCCGTGGAGGAGCTGACGTTCGACGGCGGCCACCAGGTCTTCATGGAGTGCGCCCCCGTCTGGGACGGCGAGGACGACCTGTTCGACGTGCGCCGCCTCGACGACCTGGACCTGCTGCCCGACCTCAAGCTCTTCACCGGGGGGCTCGCGCTGAAGCCTAGGGTCCCCGGCGCAGTCGAGATCCTGGCGGCCAGGGGCATCACCGCGCGCTGCCGGCGGAACACGCCGCATCCCCCGATGCCGCGCGCCGGTTCACCCCGGCCGTGGCGACGGCGAGCTCCACTCCCGATGACCGTCCGACGGTCCGGGGCGGCGGGCTACAACCCCGGACCGTTGTAGGCGCCGCGGTGCGGTTTCGTGGTCGAGGAGACGGGGTTCGCCCAGTAGTCGCGGCCTCCGTTGCCGCTGATCACGGAGCCGTTGTTCAGGGCGGGGGACGTGGACCGCAGCCTGTAGCCGTCGACCGAGTGGATGGTGTCGCCGCCGGTGCCGGGGTTCACGAAGTGGGGGTCGCCCACGATGCCGTTGGCGGTCGGCCGCGGCACTCCCTGGAAGACGTTCCACAGCCAGGAGATCCCGGGACCTGTCGGCAGCCGCGAGTCGCTGGTGCCCACCCAGATGTTGTTCTCCACGACGCTCTCCTCGGGGAGCGTGATGCTGAACTTCCTGTCCGTGCAGTAGACGACGTTGTTGTACATGTGCAGCGCGGACCGGCCGGCGCTGACGCTGCTCATGCGGCAGTCGTTCTCGGAGATGTTGTATCGGATGACCTGCCGGGCCCCGCCGATGGTGCCGCATCCGTCGCAGTCGAGGAAGAAGCCGCCGATGTTGTCGCGGCTGAAGTTGTACTGGATCGTGCAGGTGCCCGTGTTGCCCCAGTCGCAGTCGAACGCCTGGCTGTCGGCCACGGACATCCGCGTGATGCCGTACACGGCGTTCTTCTGGATCGTCGGATCGTGGTCGCCGAGCACCCATATGCCGGCGAAGTTGCCGCCGGAGAAGGGGTACACGCCGTTGCCGACGCCTGAGGCGTTGTTGTACTGGATCATCGGCGCGTCGGCGTAGCTGGCGATGATGCCGTCGCCGCCGACGTCCTTGACGACGTTGTGCTCGATCAGGACTCCGGAGCCCTTGACCGCCATGGCGCCGACGCGGATCTTGAGGCCGCCGCCGCCCGTGTTGCTGATCTGGTTGTGGTGGACGTGGACGTCGTGGAGGGTCGAGTTGGTGCCGCTCGCCCCCGTGACGATGCCCGCGGACTGGACGAAGTCCTCGGTGGTCGGGCTGTTCTTGTTCGTCTGGCCGGCCACGCGGTCGACGACGAGGTAGCCGATGTCGTAACCGCGGTGCGCCGTCCCGTCGGTGGCCGAGATCCGCAGACCCGTGCGACGGGCGAGGGACGACGCCGGGTTGGTCAGCTTGAGATGACTGATCCGCCAGTGGTCCTGGTTGGTCAGGGAGACCGCGTTCGGGGCGCCGTTTCCGTCGATCACGGGCAGTGGCCCGGTTCCGTAGCGGGTGAGGGAGATGGGGGCGGCGGCGGTGCCGCTGCCCCGGGGGGCGAGGGAGCCGGTGCAGGTGGTGCCGGACGCGAAGGCGAGCGTGTCACCGGGGCCGTACGTCTTCCCGTTGGCCTGGGCGACGCTGTTGAACGGCGCGCTCTGGCTGCCGTCCCCGGCCGCCGGGCGCGAACAGTCCACGTGGGTGGTGGTCCCCGCCGCCGAGGCGGGTGCGTCGGTCAGGGCGACGACGCCGGTGAAGGTGAGGGTGACGGCGACGAGCCCGCGGGCCATCGCCTGCCGCCCTCGAAACGCTCCGTTGATCATGACGCGACACCTTTCTGGCGGCCTGGTGTCGCCAGAAGCTAGGGGCGGGTGGTGATCGAGTCAATGCGTTCTTGTCGATTGATCGAATATCGATCAGCACATGGGCGATTGGTCGACTCACGGGCGAGTTCGCCGGGCACTGCAGCCCCGGCCCCTTGCGACCTCGCCCGCCGGCTGTCGTGCGGTCCCACCCGGCGCCCGTTCGTCGGTCTGGTAGATGTCGGGAACGCCGTCCGCGCCCTCGTCCCGTTCCTCTTCCTCCCACAGGTGCCGGTAGATCCGGTTGCGACGGCGCAGCAGTATGGCGGCGAGGGCCGCGGCGGCGAGGGAGCCGACGAGGACGGCGGCCTTGACGGGTTCGGCCTCGGCGGCGCCGGGGAAGGCGAGTTCGCCGATCAGGAGGGCGACGGTGAAGCCGATCCCCGCCAGGGTCGCGAGTCCGAACACATCGGCCCAGGCGAGGTCGGGATTGAGTTCGGCGCGGGTGAAGCGGGCGGCCAGGTACGTGCCCAGGAAGATGCCGAGGATCTTGCCCACGACCAGGCCGATGACGACGCCGAGCGGCTCCGGATCGGTGAACACCCGGCCGAGCGCGCCGCCGGAGACGCTGACGCCGGCGGTGAAGAGGGCGAACAGCGGGACGGCGACACCGGCGGAGACCGGGTGCAGCAGGTACGCGACACGGGCGGCCGGTGCCGCCTTCTCCCCCTTGTCCCGGACCGTGCGCAGCATCAGGCCGGTGGCGAGACCGGCCACGGTGGCGTGGACACCGGAGTTGTACATCAGCGCCCAGGTCACGAGGGACAGCGGTGCGTACCACCACCAGCCGCGCACGCGGAGGCGCTGGAGGACGTAGAAGACGACGAGGCCGGCGAACGCTCCGCCCAGCGCCCAGAAGTCGAGGTCGGAGGTGAAGAAGACCGCGATGACGAGGATGGCCCCCAGGTCGTCCGCGACGGCCAGCGTGAGCAGGAACGCTCTCAGCGCGGACGGCAGATGGGTGCTGATGACGGCGAGGACCGCGAGCGCGAAGGCGATGTCCGTGGCCATCGGCACCGGCCAGCCGTCCAGGCTTCCGCCGCCGGCGGTGACGGTGAGCAGGTAGATAGCGGCCGGTACGGCCATGCCGCAGACCGCGGCCACGACGGGGAGAGCGGCGGTCGCCGGGGTGCGCAGCTCTCCCACGACCAGCTCGCGCTTGAGCTCGATGCCCGCCACCAGGAAGAAGATCGCGAGCAGGCCGTCGGCGGCCCAGTGACCGACCGAGAGGTCCAGGCCCAGGGCGGGTATCCCCAGGTGGAAGTCGCGTACGTGCTCGTACGCTTCGCTCCACGGACTGTTCGCCCACACCAGGGCGAGGGCGGCCGCCACCAGCAGGACCATGCCGCCGACCGTCTCCGTACGCAGGGCTTCGGCGACCGTCTGCCGCTCCGTCCAGGGAAGCAGACCGAAAAGCGGCTTGCGCGGGCGTGACTGCGTCACGGGGCGGCCTCCGGGACATCACGGCGGATGGGCAAACGGCCCCTCGGACGCCGACCAGACTTCCCGGCACACCAGCGTCACCTTGACGCGTTCTTCCCACCCTATCGGGCTGCCGGAAGTCTCACCAGACGAGCTTCTGGCCTGCCGCGGGCACGGTGACGACGGAGCGCGTTGAAGCGCGCCTGGGCGGGCACACTCCTGAGGAGGAGGGCTGCGACATGCGCGTGGCCATCCATCCGTCCCCAGCGGTCCCGAGGCGGTCGCCATGAGTCATTCCACGGATGACCAGCGCATCCTTGCCGAGATCGAGCGGCGTCTCAGCCATGACGACCCCGCTCTCGCCTCCCTGATGAGCACGCTGAACCAGCAGTTCCCCCAGAAACCGGAACAACCCGGGGCCACCCGAGCCACCCGTCGCGACCCCCGCGCCGTGGTGGCGATCGTGCTGACCGTCATCGCCCTGGTGGCACTGTTCCTCACAGCGATCCTGAGCGCCCCGCCGACCCCGCCGGCGGGTGAGAACGAGGGACCCGCGCCGCGCCCCGCCGCCGCGACGTTCCGGACCTCATGACCTGCCGAGCCGCACCACGTCCCCCGCTCGGCCGCCCGCGAGGACCTCGATCCGGACTCCGGTGTCCGGGTCGGTGAAGGTCTGACCGGGTGCGTGCGCGGCCAGGTCGAGCGGGCCGCAACCGGTCGGCGGAGTCGCGGCCGGGGCGCCGCTCATGATCCGGACCGGGCCCTCGCCGGTCGGGGTCGCGGAGTCGACCTTGTAGATGAGGACGCCGGTGGAGCAGGCCGCGCTGTCGTGGCCCTCGGCGCGGCGGGACTCGGCGACGTACGCCGTGGTCTCGCCGGTGCGCAGCACGGCGATCTTGGTGCCGCCGGGGCGTTCCACGGGTGTCAGCCGTACGGTGCGGTGTCCGGCGGCGGGCAGGCAGGCGACCTGGTGGTCGCGGATCCAGCCCAGCTTCCAGGAGTGCCAGCCGAGGAACTGCGGGGCGGCACCGGCGATGTTCCCCATGACGTCCCAGCCACCGGCGTATCGGTGGGTGGCGCCGGTGAAGGCGTACAGGTCCGGCAGGCCGAAGGTGTGTCCGGTCTCGTGGACGGCGACCTCGGGGCCCCAGTGCCACAGGTCCTGGCCGAAGGTCACGGCCCATTTGAGGCGGCTGCCGTCGGCGCTCACGCCGGGCGTGGCGGGGTCGTAGAGGTAGGTCGGGGAGAAGGGGATCGCGGCTGCCGCCCTGGGGGGAACGACGTAGACCATGTCGTAGCGGGACAGGTCCGCGTACGGGTCGGCGGCCGTGATCGCGTCGCGGACGTACTTCTCG
Source organism: Streptomyces sp. NPDC006551 (assembly GCF_040611675.1). Lineage (NCBI taxonomy): Bacteria > Bacillati > Actinomycetota > Actinomycetes > Kitasatosporales > Streptomycetaceae > Streptomyces > Streptomyces sp. NPDC006551. The sequence goes on along the minus strand of NZ_JBEXOT010000010.1, from coordinate 54,934 downwards.
TGGGTCTCGAAGGTGAGGCCGCGAGCGAAGCCGTACGAGGTGGAATCCGCCGGCATGCGGATCCAGCGGTGCAGCGGGCTGATCGCGAGGCGGGAGCGGCCGTGGCTGGCCGTGCGCATCCAGTCGGCGGCGGGCGCGAGTTGGGCGGCGTACGTGTCCGTGGAGTCGGTGGCCGGCGCGTCGGGGAAGTCCACGAACAGCGTCAGGACGCGGCGGGTTCCGGTGGACGGCTGGAACTGGTCCCGGTCGGTGTCGTGGCCCTCGTCGGTCCAGCCGGTTCTTCCGGGAAGCGCGCAATCGGCGGCGGGGGCGGGGGGACCGGGCCTCTCGGCCGCGGTCGCCGCGGGAGTGGCGGCGACACAGGAGAGGAGAGCGACCGCCGCGGCGAAGGGGCGCAGGCGGTGGTGCGTGGTGGGCATGTGTCTCCCGTCGGAGGCAGGGGGATGGTTGCGCGCGTCGGAGGCAAGGGGCAGGGGGATGGTTACGCGCGGCCTGCGGCGAGGTCCATCAGGCGGGCCAGGACGCGGCCGCCCGAGGCGGTGACGCCGTCGTGCTCCCATTCGTTGGTGACCCAGACCCGGGTGGAGCCGACCTCGCGGGCCGTGCGCAGGGACAGGCCGGCGTCGACGTACATGTCGTCGTGGTAGACGACCGCGGCCAGGGGAACCTGGTTGGCGGCGAGACGGTGGGGGTCGTAGAGAGGGGGCCAGTCGGTGCGCCGGGCGAGGAGGTCGGCGGCCTCCGCGAAGGGGCGCAGGCCCGTGATGTCCCGGAACATCCAGGGGTAGATCATTTCTCCGGTGAGGAGGAGGGGGTCGGCGTCCTCGGCGAACTCGGAGAAGTCGGCGAGGGCCCGGGAAGCCGCCCAGTCGGTCGGTCCGGCGCCCTGGCCGTACAGCGACTCCTGCATGACGGCGAAGAGCGGGTTGTCGGTGAAGCCGGTGAGCGCCATCGTCTGGTGGAGGAACGTGTCGCTCAACTCTCCGTCACCGTCCAGGGCTTCGTCGAGCAGCCAGTGGATCCGCTCGAATCCGTCGCCCATGCCCAGCGCGAGGCCGAGGGTGCGCAGGCGGCGGGAGGTGAGCCGGTCCCCGTTCGGCAGGCGGACGTCGCCGGCGTCGAGGAGGTCGGCGATCTTGCGGAGACGGGGGCCGTCTTCCGGGTAGCGGGCGTAGAAGTCGAGGACCCGGTCGCGGACGCGCGGGTAGGTGCGGGCGTACACGTCGTCGGCGGTGGCGGTGAGGCCGGGCAGGCCACCGGTGACGTAGCAGGCGCGCAAGCCCTCGGGTGCCTGCGAGAGGTAGGTGAGGGTGATGAAACCGCCGTAGCTCTGGCCGAGCGTCTCCCAGGGGGTGTCGCCGCAGAGCCTGCGGCGGATCAGTTCCGCGTCGGCCACGATCGCGTCGGCACGGAAGTGGGCGAGATGGGCGGCGAGTCGGTCCGGGGAGGTGAACCGGGAGGCCGTGCGGGCGGTGACCGGGGTGGAGCGGCCGGTACCGCGCTGGTCGAGCAGGAGCACCCGATGGGTCTTGAGCGCCTGGGACAGCCAGCCGGGCGAAGCGGCCGACGGGCGTGGCGACTTACCACCCGGGCCACCCTGGAGGTAGAGCAGCCAGGGCAGTTGCTCGCCGACGCGGGCGGGGTCGGCGACCTCGCGGGCGAAGACCTCGATGGCCGGGCCGTCGGGAGTCCGGTGGTCCAGAGGGACGCTGAAGACATGGTCGACGGTCGCGTACGCCGGGTTCATGAATCTCCTTCACAGTCGGGAGGACACCGTGTGAGATGTGACATTGCATAGACGGTCGAGCCGCTCCCTCTCGGGAGTTCTCACTCGTGCGTGGTCTGGGTTATCGAGCCGAGCGCGCGGCGTCGCTGGTGGCCCACAGCGAGCGGACGTGGCCCAGGTGCCTGGCCATGCACTTCTCCGCACCCTTCGCGTCACCCGCGAGCATCAGGTCGAGGAGCTCCAGGTGCTCCTCGGCCGAGGGAATCAGCGCGCCGCGCTCGTCCAGGGCGTTGAGTCCGTACAGCCGGGACCGCTTGCGCAGGTCACCGACGGTCTCCACGAGGCGTTCGTTGCCGGCGAGGCCGAGCAGCGAGAGGTGGAATCGGCGGTCGGCCTCCAGGTAGCCGATGAGGTCGTGTTCACGGGCGGCGCGCACGATCTCCTCCGCGACCGGCCGCAGCGCCTCGAGATCCGCGCGGTCGGCGGTGCGAGTGACCCGCCCCACCGTGGGGATCTCGATGAGCGCGCGGATCTCGGCGTACTGGTCGAGGTCGCGCTCGTCGACCTCGGTGACCCGGAAGCCCTTGTTGCGGACGGGTTCGACGAGGCCCTCACGGGCCAGGTCGAGCATCGCCTCACGGACGGGGGTGGCGGAGATGCCGAAGTCCTCGGCCAGGGTGGGCGCCGAGTACACCGCACCCGGCCGCAGCTCACCCGAGATCAGGGCGGCTCGCAGGGCATGGGCGACCTGGTCGCGCAGCCGCTCCCGGGAGGCGTTCAGATCGCGGCGGGTCAGGTGCCCCATGACGGTGGTGGTCCCTTCGGTCCGGTACGGACCACCACCGTACAATGTCACGTTGCCCCCGCGGGTGCCAGGGTGTAGGTGCGGCTGGATGTGTAGAACTCCACGGCGGTCCGGCCCTGTTCGCGCGGGCCGTGGCCGGAGGCCTTGGCTCCGCCGAACGGCAGATGGAAGTCGACGCCGGTGGACGGGGCGTTGATCCGGATCATGCCGGTGTCGAGCCGGTCGAGGCCGTGCAGGGCCGCGTTCAGATCGGCCGTGTGGACCGAGGTGACCAGGCCGTACGGCACGTCGTTGGTGATCCGAACCGCGTGGGCGAGGTCGTCGGCGGGCAGCAGCGCGGCGAGGGGGCCGAACACCTCCTCGCGCAGCAGCGGGTGCCCCGGGGGGACCTTCTCGACCAGGGTGGGGGCCGCGTACCAGCCGGGACCGGACGGCACCGTACCGCCCGCGAGGGTGGGCAGGCCCTGCCAGGCGTCGCGCACCCGGTCGCGGGCGTGCTCGTCGACGAGGGGCCCGCAGACGGTCGTCGCGTCGGCGGGGTCACCGACCGGGAGGGCTCGCAGCGCTTCGGAGAGCGCCTCGCGCAGGGGGTCGAGGGCGGCGCCGACCGCGATCACCCGGCTGGTGGCGGTGCACTTCTGCCCCGCGTACCCGGCGATGGACGCGGCGATGTGGGCCGCGGCCTGCTCGATGTCGGCGTCCGGCAGGACGATCGCCGCGTTCAGGCCGCCCATCTCGGCCTGGACCGGAATGCCGCGGGCTGTCGCACCCCGGACGACGACCCGGCCGACGGTGGTGGAGCCGGTGAAGGAGACGACATCGGCGGCGTCGACGATCGCGTTGCCCTCGGTCGCACCGCCGGGCAGAACGGTGAACACCTCCGTCGGCAGCTTCTCCCGGACGATCTCGGCCAGGCGCCGGGCGCACGCGGTCGCTTCGGGGGCGGGCTTCAGGACCACCGTGTTGCCGGCCGCGAGCGCCGGGGCGGCCTTCCAGCTCGGGATGGCGAAGGGGAAGTTCCAGGGGGTGATCAGCCCCGCCACCCCGTGCGGACGGCGACGGGTCAGGAGCAGGCCGGGGCCCGCGGCGGTCTCGTGGACGGCGCCGGTGGGCTCGTAGGGCGCCTGGGCGTGATAGCGCCAGATCGCGGCGGTCCGCGCGACCTCGGCCCTGGCCTCGGTGAGCGGCTTGCCGACCTCGCGTACGGCGAGCGCGGCCAGTTCCTCCGCCGAGGCGTCGACGGCGGCGGCGACCCTGTCGAGGGCGGCGGAGCGGGCGGCGGCCCCGGCGAGCAGCCAGCCGGGCTGGGCGGCACGGGCCCGTTCGACGGCGTCGACCGCCGCGAAGGCGCCGGGGACGGGCATCCGCAGGAGTACGTCGGCCGGGTCGGCCGGGTTCCGGGACGTGAGGGACGCGACGGTGGCGGTCACAGCAGGAAGCCTCCGGGGAAGTCGGCCGGGTTCCGGGACGTTGGGGACGCGACGGTGGCAGTCACAGGAGGAAGCCTCCGGGGAAGGGGTCGTCCGGGTCGAGGAAGTACTGGGCGGTGCCGGTGATCCAGGCGCGACCGGTGATGGTCGGGACGACGGCGGGCGCCCCGCCGACCTCCGTCTCGGCGAGGAGCCGGCCGGTGAAGCGGGTCCCGATGAAGGACTCGTTGACGAAGTCACGACCGAGCGGCAGCTCGCCCCGGCCGTGCAGCTGCGCCATCCGCGCCGAGGTGCCGGTGCCGCACGGCGAGCGGTCGAACCAGCCGGGGTGGATGGCCATCGCGTGCCGGGAGTGGCGGGCGTCGGAGCCGGGGGCCGCGAGGTAGACGTGCTTGACTCCGGCGATCTCCGGCAGCTCGGGGTGGACGGGCCGGTCCGGCGACGCGTTGATCGCCTCCATGAGGGCGAGTCCCGCCGCGAGCAGATCGTCCTTGCGGGCTCGGTCGAACGGCAGCCCCAGCTCCTCGAGCGGGACGAAGGCGTAGAAGTTGCCGCCGAAGGCGAGGTCGTAGGTGACGGTCCCGAATCCGGGAACGTCCACCTTGCGGTCGAGGCCCACGCAGAACGCGGGCACGTTGGTGAGCGTGACCGACGTCGCCGCGCCGTCCTCCACCCGGACGTCGACGGTGACCAGACCCGCCGGGGTGTCGAGCCGCACGGTGGTGACCGGCTCGCTCACCGGCACCATGCCCGTCTCGACCAGGACGGTGGCGACACCGATCGTGCCGTGGCCGCACATGGGGAGCAGCCCGGAGACCTCGATGAAGAGCACGCCGTAGTCGGCGTCGGGCCGGGTGGGCGGCTGGAGGATGGCGCCGCTCATCGCGGCGTGCCCCCGCGGCTCGTACATCAGAAGCGTCCGGAGATGGTCCAGGTGCTCGATGAAGTGCAGCCTGCGCTCGGCCATGGTCGCGCCGGGGATCACCCCGACGCCACCGGTGATCACGCGTGTCGGCATGCCCTCGGTGTGCGAGTCGACGGCGTGGAAGACGTGACGCGTCCGCACGGGGCCTCCTTTGTGGTGGACGGATGTCGGTCGTGAACGGGCCTGGTGGTCAGCGGTGACCGTCGGCGACGGCCTTCTCGGTGGCGGTCCGCACCCCGGCCTCGATCGCGCCCGTCAGCGGGAGGCGCGGCGGCCGGGTGGGACCGCCGCGGCGGCCGACCAGGTCCATGGAGAGCTTGATCGCCTGGACGAACTCGGTCTTGGAGTCCCAGCGCAGCAGCGGGTGGAGGGACCTGTAGAGCGGCAGGGCGGTGGCGAGGTCGCCCGCGACGGCGGCGTGGTACAGCTCGGCGCAGCTGGCGGGGAAGGCGTTGGGGTACCCGGCGATCCAGCCGACCGCGCCCGCGACGGCCAGTTCGAGCAGCACGTCGTCCGCGCCGATCAGGAGGTCGAGCCCCGGGGCGAGTTCGGCGATCTCGTACGCTCTGCGTACATCGCCGGTGAACTCCTTCACGGCGACGATGTCGCCGTCCTGGTGCAGTCGGGCCAGCAGGCCGGGGGTGAGGTCGACCTTGGTGTCGATGGGGTTGTTGTAGGCGACGACCGGCACGCCGGCCCTGGCCACCTCGGCGTAGTGGGCGCGCACGGCCGGCTCGTCGGCGCGGTAGGCGTTCGGCGGCAGGAGCAGCACCGATCCGCAGCCGGCCTCGGCCGCCTGCTCCGCCCAGCGGCGGGCCTCGGCACTGCCGTAGGCGGAGACGCCCGGCATGACGCGCGCACCGTCGCCCGCCGCCTCCACGGCGGTACGGACCACCCGGGCGCGCTCCTCGTCGGTGAGGGTCTGGTACTCGCCGAGCGAGCCGTTGGGTACGACGCCGTCGCAGCCGTTGTCGATGAGCCGGCGGACGTGCTCGGCGTACGCGTCGTGGTCGACGGACAGGTCGTCGCGCAGGGGCAGGGTGGTGGCGACCATGATGCCGCGCCAGGGGCGGGCGCTGTTCCAGGTGGTGGTGGTCATGTCGGCGAGCCTTTCCATAGTCTGTGAGATTTGCCTTCGGTGGGGGCTGTGAGGCCCGTCGCGGTGAGGTGGGTGCCCCCAACGCGGTGGCGGATCGCCGTTCAGTGCTCGGCCTCTGCCGATTCGTCGAGGGCGGCGAGCGCCGAGAGCGGCACCGGCGTCGCGAACGGGCGCCGCTCGCCGGGGAGTTCGGCCGCGCCGTCACGCGCGGCGAGGCAGGCCACGGCCGTCCCGCACATCCGCCCCTGGCACCAGCCCATACCGGCCCGGGTGAGCAGCTTGACGGTCCTGGCGTCGCGCGCCCCGAGGTCGGTGACCGCCTCGCGGACGCTTCCGGCGGTGACCTCTTCGCAGCGGCACACGTCCGTGTCGTCGGTCAGCCAGTGCGGCCATCCCGGGCCGGGCGCGTGGGCGGCGGCCATCACGTCGGCGAAGGCGCGCATGCGGTCCCGGCGGCGCTGGAGTTCACGGACCCGGCCGCCGCGGGCACCGCGCCCCCGTATCCGCGTGGCGGCCGCGATTCCCGCCAACTCGCCCTCCACTCGCGCGAGTTCGGCTCCGCCCACTCCTCCGGTCTCGCCCGCCGACCACAGACCGGGCACCGAGGTCTCCTGGAGGCCGTCCAGGGCGAGGGCCACCGTGCCGTCGGGGCGGGGGCGGGTGGCGCAGCCTAGCGCCGTGGCCAGTTCGATCTGGGGAACGAGTCCGTGCCCGACGGCCAGCGCGTCGCATGTGATCAGCCGGCCCGTCCCCGGTACGGGCCGCCAGTCGCGGTCCAGCCGGGTGACGGTGACGGCCTCCACCCGGTCGGTGCCGTGCACCTCGGTCACCGCGCTGCGCGGCCGGAGCCGGACGCGGTGCCGCAGCAGCGCGGTGCCGTGGACCAGGGCTTCGGCCGCCTTGCCCGGGTTGGTCATGAGGGCCCGGGGGTCCCGGGCGTAGCGCAGGTACCCGGAGGCCTCCACCACGGCCGGTACGCGTGCGCCGGCCGCGGCCAGGGACGCGGCGACCGCGAGCAGCAGCGGTCCGCTGCCCGCCACGACGATCCGTCTGCCGGGGAGCACCAGGCCGGACTTGAGCATGGCCTGCGCTCCTCCGGCGCCCACGACGCCGGGCAGGGTCCAGCCGGGAAAGGGGAGTTGGCGCTCGTAGGCTCCGGTCGCGAGCAGCACCGCTCGGGCGTGTACCCGGGCGGGACGCTCATCGGTGCCGTCGGGCCCGGTGACGGCGTGCACCACCCATGAGCCGTCGGCCTCCTTCATCACGTTCCACACGTGGTGTCCGGCCAGGTGGACGACCTGGCTCGCCGCCAGGCGCCGGCGCAGGTCGGTGAAGGCGGACCAGTCGTGGTGCAGGGCCTCGGGCCGCACCGCCCCCAGAGCGGGTGCGGGATGCCGGTAGAACTGCCCGCCGGTCTGCGGGGAGGCGTCCAGCAGGGCGACGGTCAGACCGAGTCCGGAGGCGGCGACGGCACCGGCCATTCCGGCGGAGCCGGCGCCGATGACCGCGAGGTCGTACGGTTCACACGGTGCCGATGCCGCGGTGGTCATGGCCGTGTCCTTCCTGGGTGGTGATCGTGTCGCCCGGGCGGGCCGGAACCAGGCAGGCCCGGCGGTTGGGCCGTTCGTTGATGGTGGCGAGGCAGTCGTAGCACTGGCCGATGCCGCAGAACGCGCCGCGCGGCCGGCCGCCGGAGCGTGTGGTGCGCCAGGCGAGGATCCCGGCCGCCCACAGTGCGGCGGCGACGGACTGCCCGGGCCGGGCGGTGAGGCGGCGGCCGTCGAAGGTGATCTCGAACGGCGGGTCGGGTTGTGCCCCGACGAGGTCGGCGGGGGTGCGGGCCACAGGGCCCTCCTCTCGTGACGGCGCGGGCAGGACGTTCGGTCGGCAGGGGCACTCGGACGCGGCGCGCGGCTCCCCCGGCGGCCCCGCCGGTGGATTCAGAAGGTGGCGGACGCGAACCGTTCGGGCCTGAACGGACTGATGTCCAGGTGCGGTTCGCCACCGGTCAGGCACCCGGCGACGATCAGGCCCGTCGCCGGCGCCAGCCCGATCCCCGCCCCCTCGTGACCGCAGGCGTGCAGCAGTCCGGGGACACGCGGGTCGGGGCCGATGGCGGGCAGGTGGTCCGGCAGGTACGGGCGGAAGCCCGCGTACGTCCGTATCGCCCGTACGGCGGCGAGCACCGGGAACAGCGCGGTGGCCCCGGCCGCGAGGCGGCGCAGCACCTCCGCCGACATCGTCCGGTCGAAGCCGACCCGCTCCCGGCTGGCCCCGATCAGGACCGGGCCCGCCGGGGTTCCCTCGACCACCGCCGAGGTCTGCAGCGCGGCGGACCCACTGGCCACGTCCGCCACATAGTCGGCCGCGTACACCTTGTGGCGCACCAGACGCGGCAGCGGTTCGGTGACGAGGACGAAGCCCCGGCGAGGCAGTACGGGAAGCTCCACCCCCGCGAGGCGCGCGAGTTCACCACCCCAGGTGCCGGCGGCGTTCACCACGTACGGGGCGTGGACCTCACCGGCCGTCGTCCGCACCCCGCGTACTTCCCCGGCGGCCCCGGTGAGCAGAGCGGTGACCTCCTCCCCGAGTCTCCGGCGCACCCCGTCGCCGCCGGCGCGCAGCAGATGCGCGGCGGCGAGGGCGGGCATGACCTGGGCGTCCTGCGGATAGTGGAAGCCGCCGGCCAGGCCGGGAGCGAGGTGGGGCTCCAGGTCGGGCAGCAGCTCGGGCGGGACCTCCCGGGCGTCGACGCCGGCCTTCTCCTGTCCGGCCGCGAAGTCGCGCAGCGCGCGCATCCCGGCTTCGTCGGAGGCGACGACGAGGCCGCCCTTGGGCTCGTACTCGATCCGCGGCGGCAGACGGTCGGCCAGCTCCCGCCACAACCGGGTGGAGAGGAGGGCGAGTTCGAGTTCGGGCCCCGGCTCCTTGTCGGAGACCAGGAGATTCCCTTCTCCCGCGCCGGTGGTGCCGCCCGCGACGGGGCCGCGGTCGATGACGGTGACGGTGAGACCGGCTTGCGAGGCATAGTAGGCGCAGGCCGCGCCGACCACGCCGGCGCCGACGACGATGACGTCCGAGGAGTTTCTCGTGGGCACGTCAGTAATATTTCACATTGCATAGCGGCTGCCAAGGGTCTCCGCGGAACCGGCGAAGCCGCTCGGACACAGGTCGATAACGGAGCCCCCGATGGCTTGTCAGTAAAATTTCACATTACTATGTTACAGGTCACATTCCAGCCGCTTCCGGCTGTCCGATCGCTGCCTCACGGAGTGACCACTGATGGACAAGCGCACCTCCACCGCCCTCGCCACCGCGCTGGTGGCAACCCTCACCCTCGGCGCGGCCGGTTGTTCCGGCGGAAAGGCGGCCGACGACCGGGGAGGCAGGAACCCCGCGACCGCCAACAACGGCGCGGTGGTCGGCGGGACTCCGCAGAAGGGCGGCACCCTGACCGTCCTGTCCAACCAGGACTTCACCCACCTCGACCCGGCCCGCAACTGGGTCATGGGTGACATGGACTTCGGCACCCGGCTGCTCTACCGCACGCTCGTGACCTACAAGTCCGAACCCGGCGCCAAGGGCGGGGAGTTGGCTCCCGACCTCGCCGAAGACCTCGGCACCCCCTCCAACGGGGCGAAGACCTGGACCTTCAAGCTCAAGAAGGGCCTGAAGTACGAGGACGGGTCAGCCGTCACCGCCCAGGACATCAAGTACAACGTCGAGCGGTCCTTCTCCCCCGACCTGCCCGGCGGCCCCGACTACGCCGCCCGCTACCTCGCCGGCGCCGAGGGCTACCAGGGCCCGGCCACGGGCAAGCACCTCGACTCCGTCAAGACCCCGGACGACCACACGATCGTCTTCGAACTGCGCAAGCCCTTCGCCGAGTTCCCCTACGCGACGGTTCTGCCCACCTTCGCCCCGGTGCCGAAGGCCCGGGACAAGGGTCCGCAGTACGACAACCGCCCCTTCTCCTCGGGGCCGTACAAGATCGAGACGTACGATCGCGACAAGCGGCTGGTGCTGGTCCGCAACACCCACTGGGACCCGAGCACGGACCAGGTGCGCAAGGCGTACCCGGACAGGGTGGTCGTGACGATGGGCCTGAAGGCCAACCAGATCGACGACCGGCTCATCAACTCCTCGGGCGCCGACGCCTCCGCCGTCCCGTGGGGCAAGCTGCGCCCCGAGAGCACCCCCAAGGTGCTCACCAAGGCCGACGTCCGGGCGCGGCTCCTCGCCGAGTCCACCAACTGCACCGAGATGGTGCAGATGCACACGGGCCGTGCGCCGTTCGACGACATCAAGGTCCGGCAGGCCGTGCAGTACGCCCTCGACCGCGAGGCCATCGTCACCGCCTCCGGCGGCCCGGCCCTCAACGACGTGGCCACCGCGCTGATGCCCGGCTCCCTCTTCGGCGACAGGCAGCCCGACACTCTGAAGATCCCCGTGACGGGCGACGTCGAGAAGGCGAAGCGACTGCTGAAGGAGGCCGGCAAGCCGAACGGTCTCACCACCAGCATCACCGTCTCCAACGGCGACAAGGGAGTCGGCGAGGCCGTCCAGCAGTCCCTGGGCCGGGCCGGGATCAAGGTCACCATCGAGACCGTCGACCCGTCCGCCTTCTACGACACCATCGGCGACACCAAGAACCGCACCGACCTCGTCTACACGGGCTGGTGCCCGGACTACCCCTCCGGCTCCACCTTCCTGCCCTTCGTCTTCGACGGCCGCTACATCAAGGAGAAGGGCAACTCCGGCAACCACTCGCTCTTCCGCGACGAGGCGACGATGAAGCGGATGGACGAGATCGCCGCCATGACCGAGGCCCAGCAGGCCGGCAAGGCATGGCAGGAACTCGACGGCCAGATCCTCGCCAAGGCGCCGACGGCACCCGTCGTCATCGAACGCATGCCGCTGCTGCTCGGCACCAACATCGCCGGCGCCTTCGGCCACACCTCCTTCGGCGGCCAGATCGACTACGCGACGGTCGGTCTCAAGGACCCCGCCCGGAGCGGAAGCTGAGGAACCGACACCTCATGGCATCCACCTCCCCCTCCGTTCCCGCCGGCAGCGGTCCCTGGCAGCTCGCCCGCGCGGAACTGCGCCGTCGCACCTCCGTGAAGATCTCTCTCGCCGTGGTCGCGCTGTTCGCGGTCATGGCCGTGGCCGCCCCGCTGCTCAGCGCGCTGGGCGGCTGGGGGCCCGAGGAGTTCGACAAGACCGCCATCGACCCCTACCTGGGCGGCCAGCCCCTCGGCCCGCTCGGCGGCGTCTCGGCCGAGCACTGGCTCGGCGTCGAACCCGTCACGGGCCGCGACCTGTTCGCCCGGGTCGTGCACGGCGCCCAGGTCTCCCTGCTCATCGCCTTCGCCGCCACGGCGATCGTCGTCGTCGCCGGGACGGGGGCCGGGATCGCGGCCGGCTACTTCGGCGGCCGCACCGACGCCGTGCTCTCCCGGCTGATGGACCTCACCATGTCCTTCCCCTCCCTCATCTTCATGATCGCGATGATGTCGGTGGCCAGGGACGTCAACCGGATCGTGCTGATGACCACCGTCATCGGCCTGTTCGGCTGGCCCGGCATCGCCCGCGTCGTCCGCGGCCAGACCCTCTCGCTCAAGCACCGCGAGTACGTCGACGCAGCGCGGGTGGGCGGATCGGGGCCGTGGCGCATCCTGACCCGCGACATCCTCCCGGGCGTCGCCGGACCCGTCATCGCGTACACCACCCTGATCATCCCCGGCATGATCGCCACCGAGGCGGCGCTGAGCTACCTGGGCGTCGGCGTCCGGCCACCCACCCCCTCCTGGGGCCAGATGATCGCCGAGAGCGTCGCCTTCTACGACACGGACCCCATGTACTTCGTCATCCCGAGCCTCTGCCTCTTCCTCACCGTGCTCGCGTTCACCCTGCTCGGTGACGCGCTGCGGGACATCCTCGACCCGAGAGGAAGCCGCACGTGACCCTCTATCTCGGCCGCAGGCTGCTCGGCGTCGTCGGCGTCCTGATCGCCGTCGCCGCCGTCACCTTCACCATCTTCTACGTCCTTCCCTCCGATCCGGCCGCCGCTGCCTGCGGCAAGGCGTGCAGCGCGGAACGCCTGGAGGCGATCCGCGCCCACATGGGCCTGGACGACCCGCTGTGGCGGCAGTTCGCGGACTTCGTGACCGGCATCTTCACCGGGCGCACCATGGGCAGCGGCCCGTACGCCCTGCACTGCGACTTCCCGTGCCTGGGCTACTCGTACGAGAGCAGCCAGGGCGTGTGGGACCTGCTTCTCGACCGGCTTCCCGTCTCCGCCTCGCTCGCGCTGGGCGCCGCGGTGATCTGGCTGCTCCTCGGGCTCTCCGCGGGAGTCGCCGCCGCCCTGCGCAAGGACACGCTCACCGACCGCGTTCTGATGGTCGGCGCGGTCGCCGCCGCCTCGCTGCCCGTCTACTTCACCTCGGTGATGCTGATCTACGGGCTGATCCGGGTGGCCGGACTGCTGCCCTATCCCGCGTACGTGCCCTTCGGGTCCGACCCCCTCGGCTGGGCCTCGAACCTGCTGCTGCCCTGGCTGGCGCTCGCCATCCTGTACGCCGCCATGTACGCCCGTCAGAGCCGCAGTTCGATGATCGAGACGATGGCGGAGCCGTACATCCGCACCGCGCGCGCCAAGGGGCTGCCGCGCCGCACGGTCGTGGTCAAGCACGGGCTGCGGGCCGGCATGACCCCGATCCTCACCATCTTCGGCATGGACCTGGGCGGTCTGCTCGCGGGCGCGGTGATCACCGAGTCCATCTTCGGACTGCCGGGCGTCGGACGGCTCTTCTACGGCGCCCTCTCCACCGGCGACCAGCCGGTCATCCTCGGCGTCACTCTGCTCGCCGCCACCTTCATCGTCGTGGCCAACCTGGCCGTCGACCTGCTGTACGCCGTCGTCGACCCGAGGGTGAGGTACTGATGGCTCCCCCCGAACCCCTGCTGTCCGTACGCGACCTGACCGTCACCTTCCGCACCCAGCACGGCCCGGTACGCGCCGTCGACTCCCTCACCTTCGAGGTACGGCGAGGGCGGACCCTCGGCATCGTCGGGGAGTCGGGATCCGGCAAGTCGGTCACCTCCCTGGCCGTGATGGGCCTGCACACCGGCGCCGAGGTCACCGGCTCCCTCACCCTCGGCGGCCGGGAACTGGTCGGCCTGGCCGAGCGCGAGCTGAACCGGCTCCGCGGCCGGAAGATGGCGATGATCTTCCAGGATCCGCTCTCCAGCCTCCATCCCTTCTACACGGTGGGCGAGCAGATCGCCGAACACCACCGTGTGCACTTCGGCTCCGGCCGCCGGGCCGCCCGGGCGCGGGCGGTCGAGGCGCTCGCCGAGGTCGGGATCCCCGAGCCGCGCCGCCGTGCCGGCGAGTATCCGCACCAGTTCTCCGGCGGCATGCGCCAGCGTGTGATGATCGCGATGGCGCTGGTCTGCGAGCCCGACCTGCTGATCGCGGACGAGCCGACCACGGCCCTGGACGTCACCGTGCAGGCCCAGATCCTGGAGCTGATCGCCCGGCTCCAGCAGGAGCGGGGCCTCGCCGTCATCATGATCACGCACGATCTGGGGGTCGTCGCCCGGATCGCCCACGACGTGCTGGTGATGTACGGCGGCCGGGCTGCGGAACAGGCCCCGGTCGACGCCCTGTTCGCCTCCCCGGCCCATCCCTACACCCGGGGCCTGCTCGACTCGTTGCCCCGTCTCGACGACAGCGACGACGCGCCGCTGCGGGCCATCCCCGGCAGCCCGCCGTCGCTGCTCACCCCCGCTCCCGGCTGTCCGTTCGCGCCGCGCTGCCCGCGACCGGCGACCGGCTCCGCCGAGGAGCGGTCCCGCTGCGAGACCGAGCGTCCCGTGCTCCACGGACCGGCCGGGCACCCGGCCGCCTGCCACTTCCCCAGCTACGAAGGCATCACTCCATGACCGCTGAACCGCTCCTCTCCGTACGGGACTTGACGGTGTCCTTCCCCGGACGGCGCCGTACGAGCCCGGTGCGCGCCGTCGACGGCGTCAGCTTCGATGTCGCGGCGGGCGAAACACTGGGCCTGGTCGGCGAGTCCGGCTGCGGGAAGTCCACCACCGGCCGCGTGATCGTCCGCCTGCTGGAACCCACCTCCGGGTCCGTCACCTACGACGGACGTGACGTCAGCCATCTGTCACCGCGCGAGCTGAAGCCGCTGCGCAAGGAGCTGCAGATGGTCTTCCAGGACCCGCACTCCTCACTCAACCCCCGCCAGACCGTGGCCCGCATCATCTCCGATCCCCTGATGGTGCAGGGCACTCCGGCCGCCGAGGCCCGCAAGCGGGCGGCCGAGCTGATGGAGCTGGTCGGGCTCATCCCCGAGCACATCGACCGCTACCCGCACGAGTTCTCCGGCGGTCAGGCCCAGCGCATCGGCATCGCCCGCGCGCTGGCCACCCGCCCCCGCCTCGTGGTCGCCGACGAACCGGTCTCCGCCCTCGACGTCTCCGTACAGGCCCAGATCGTCAACCTGATGGAACGCCTCCAGCGCGAGCTGGGCCTCGCCTACCTCTTCATCGCCCACGACCTGTCCGTGGTCAAGCGTGTCTGCGACCGCGTCGCCGTGATGTACCTCGGCCGGATCGTCGAGATCGGCGACAAGGAGCGGGTGTACTCCGCCCCGGCGCACCCCTACACGCGGGCGCTGCTGTCCGCCGTACCGCTGCCCGATCCGGCCGCGGAGCGGGCCCGGGAACGGATCACCCTGCTCGGCGATCCACCGAGCCCGGCCGCTCCCCCGCCCGGCTGCACCTTCCATCCGCGCTGCCCCCGGGCCCAGGACATCTGCCGGTCCGAGCCGCCGCTGCTGCGGATCGCCGCCCCGGGCGAGGCACGCCAGGTGGCCTGCCACTTCCCCGGGACCACCTGAGCCGACGGCGGGGGTCCGCGCCGGGGACGTCGCCCGTGCAGAGCGGCCGAGGGGCGATTGTCAGTGCCTGCTGTCACGCTGGGTGCACATAGGATCCACGGAAGGGAATCATCAGCATGATCACCACGGAGCTCGCCCCGGGTTCCCCCTGTTGGCTGGACCTCGGCGCTCCCGACGTCCGCGCCGCCGCGGCCTTCTACTCCGCCGTGCTCGGGTGGGAGTACGAATCGATGGGCGACGGTGAGGACATGGAAGGCGGCATGTTCCGCAAGGACGGCAAGACCGTCGCCGGGCTCGGCAAGCTCACCGAGGCGGGCGCGCGCTCGGCCTGGATGATCTACTACACCGTCACCGACGCGGACGCCACGACCCGGGCCGTGGAGAACGCGGGCGGCACGGTGCGGGTGGCACCGAGGGACCTCGACGACTGGGGCCGGATGGCACAGTACAGCGACCCGCTGGGGGGCCAGTTCGCCGTCTGGCAGCCCGGGAAGAACACGGGCTTCGACGTCGCGGACCAGCCCGGCTCGCTGTCCTGGACCGAGCTGTACACGAGCGACGCCTCGGCGGCGAAGGAGTTCTACGGCACCGTCTTCGGCTGGCGGTTCAGTGACATGGAGCTGCCCGGCGGCGGGGGCACCTACTCCCTCATCACTCCCGCAGGGCTCCCCGAGGAGCGCATGCACGGCGGCCTCATGGAGCTCCCCAAGAACGACCTCACGCTGACGAACGGAAGGCCGTACTGGCACCCGGTCTTCGCCGTCGCCGACTGCGACGCCGCGGTCGCCAAGGTCACCGAGAACGGCGGCAGCGTGCAGATGGGGCCGGAGGACGCGGAAGGCGTCGGCCGCCTGGCCGTCTGCCTCGACCCGTCGAAGGCGGACTTCGTGGTGCTCACCCCGAGCGGCGGCTGAGCCCGGGCGGGCGGGCCGACGGGCGGCCCCGGGTCAGGGGGTCGCGGCGGAGACGACGTAGACGGTCGGGGCCGCCGGGTCGGTGAGGTCGACGGTGAGGTCCTGGGCGGGCCGCGGCTTGTCACGGGTGAGGGTGGTGCCCGACCAGTCCCGGTCCGGGGCGAAGTCCCAGCCGACGATGGAGGCGTCGCGTTCGGTGACCGTGACCTGGGCGGGCGTCAGCGCGGAGCGGCTGGAGCCGATCTTGTGGAGGAAGGAGTCGAGCTTGCCGGCGCTCGTCGTGAACCGCACGTACAGCCGGCTGGTGCGCCAGTTGCTGGTCTCGTAGTAGGCGACGTCGGTGCTGCCGGAGGGGATGGGAACCTCGAAGACCCGTCGCTTCATCTGGGAGGGCCAGTTGTCCTGGAGTCCGACGACCGAGGACTCGCGTTCCTTGTCGCGGCCGCTGTCGCGGCTCTGGCCGGCGGAGATCGCCAGATAGCCGGCCGGGATACCGACGAGGAGGACGATGATGATCGCCGTCAGCCAGCGGCGGCGGATCATGTGGCGCCGGTCCTCCGGCAGCTTCACGCCCTGCTCGGGGGAGATGGACGGGGAGGGGACGGTCATGACTGCGGATCCTGGGTGGTGCGGGAGGTGCGTCCGGCGGTGCCGTTGCGCAGGGCCTGGGCGTAGCGCTCGTAGCGTTCGTGCCGCTCGACACGGCGGCGGTTGGCGCGGCGGAAGCGGCGGGCGACGAGCCGGGCGAGGTCGGCGGCGCCGACCATGCCGGCCTCGGGGCCCAGCTGGGCCTTGGTGATGCGGGCCTCGGGGCGGTAGCCGCGGCCGGTGAGCTGGCGGCGGAAGGCGTCCCTGGCGGGCCCGATGAGGAGGTCGTCGGCGGCGCTGACCCCACCGCCGATGACGAAGCAGGACGGGTCGAGGGCGGCGGCCAGGTTGGCGATGCCGACACCGAGCCACTGACCGATGTCCTGGAAGAGTTCGACGCACATGGCGTCGCCCTCGCGGGCCAGCTCCGTGATGAGCGGCCCGGTGATCTCGGGGACGTTGCCCTTGACGCGGTCGATGATGTTGTACGCGACCGGCGAGTCGGCGGCGGCCAGTTCCCGGGCCTCGCGGACCAGGGCGTTGCCGGAGCTGTACTGCTCCCAGCAGCCGCGGTTGCCGCACGGGCAGCGGTGGCCGCCGGGGACGACCTGCATATGGCCGAACTCTCCGGCGACGCCGTACTTCCCGCGCTTGAGCTGGCCGTCCTCCAGGATCGCGCCACCGATGCCGGTGCCGAGCGTGATCATGACGAGGTGGTCCTCGCCGCGGCCGGCGCCGAAGCGCCACTCGGCCCAGGCGGCGGTGTTGGCGTCGTTGTCGACCATGACGGGGACCGCGAGCCGGGCTTGGAGGGCGTCGCGCAGCGGCTCGTTGCGCCACGCGAGGTGGGGGGCGAAGAGCACCGTGGCCCGCTCGGCGTCGACCCAGCCGGCCGCGCCGATGCCGACGGCGTGGACGTCGTGCCGGTCGGAGAGGTCCAGGACCAGCTCGACGATGGTGTCCTCGACGACCTTGGGGCTCTTGGACTTGTCGGGGGTCTCGGTGCGGAGCTTCTCCAGGATGATGCCGTCCGCGTCGACGACCCCGGCCATGACCTTCGTACCGCCGATGTCGATGCCGACGGTGGGCACCCTGGGCGCCGTGAGGAGGGAGCGCCGTTCGCGGGTGCCGACGGTCCGCAGCACGGTGCCCCGGGCGGCGCCGCGCTGGGTGAGGTCGCGGTAGGTACTCATCGGCTCGATTCTGCCAGGTGGGGGATCAGGGAGCGGTCACGGCGCGGAGGGGCGCTCCAGCTCATGGCGGAGATCCTCCAGCTCGCTGCCGCCGGCCATCTGCCGGGTCAACTCGTCCAGGGTGACCGATGTCTTGGTGTGGCTGCCCGACATGACACCGCGCTTGAGCAGGATGAAACGGTCGCCGACGAGGTAGGCGTGATGGGGGTTGTGGGTGATGAGAACCACGCCGAGGCCCTGGTCACGGGCGGCGGCCACATACTTCAGGACCACACCGGACTGCTTCACGCCGAGCGCGGCGGTCGGCTCGTCGAGGACCAGGACCTTGGCGCCGAAGTACACGGCGCGGGCGATGGCCACGCACTGGCGCTCACCGCCCGAGAGGGTGCCGATGGGCTGGTCGACGTCGCGCAGGTCGATGCCCATGCGCAGCAGCTCGGTGCGGGTGGTCTCGCGCATCAGCTCGACGTCGAGGCGCTTGAAGGGCCCGGCGCCCCTGGTGGGCTCGGAGCCGAGGAAGAAGTTGCGCCAGACCGGCATCAGGGGGACGACGGCGAGGTCCTGGTAGACGGTGGCGATCCCCAGGTCGAGGGCCTCGCGCGGGTTGGCCAGGGAGACGTCCTCGCCCTCGATGCGGAAGGTTCCGGCGTCGTGCCGGTGAAGACCCGCGATGATCTTGATGAGGGTGGACTTGCCGGCGCCGTTGTCACCGAGCACACAGGTGATCTCGCCCGGGTGGACCTCCAGGGAGACGCCTTCGAGGGCGCGGATGTTGCCGTAGTACTTGCTGACGTCGTCCAGCTCGACCAGCGGAGCAGTCACTTGGTGGCCTCCACACGCTTGCGGATCCAGGCGTTCAGCAGGGTCGCCAGGAGGAGCATCGCTCCCAGGAAGAACTTGAACCAGTCGGGATTCCACTCCGCGTACACGATGCCCTTGCTGGTCATGCCGAAGATGAACGCGCCGACCGCGGAGCCGATGGCGGAGCCGTACCCGCCGGTGATCAGACAGCCGCCGATCACCGCGGCGATGATGTAGATGAGCTCGTTGCCGACGCCCTCGCCCGACTGGACGACGTCGAAGGAGAACAGCAGGTGCTGGCCGGAGACCCAGGCGCAGAAGGCCACGCCCATGTAGAGGCCGATCTTGGTCTTGAAGACCGGGACGCCGACCGCGCGGGCCGCGTCCGCGCCGCCGCCGACCGCGAAGATCCAGTTGCCGAAGCGGGTGCGCAGCAGGATCCAGGTGGCCAGGGCGACCAGGACGAGCCACCAGAGGATGGTGACCTTCAGTTCGACGCCGCCGACGGTGAGCTGGGAGGCGAAGAGCTTGCGGGCGGAGGGGAATCCCTCCATGTCGGCGATCGACTTGGTGGAGACCGTGCCGCTGATCAGCTTGGTGAGACCGAGGTTCAGACCGGTCAGCATCAGGAAGGTGCCGAGCGTGATGATGAAGCTCGGCAGCTTGGTACGGGTCAGCATGAAGCCGTTGAAGCAGCCGACGGCGAGGGTGACGAGCAGCGAGACACCGACGCCGACCCAGACGTTGGCGGTCATCTGGTAGCTGAACATCGACGAGATCAGCGCCGCGCTGGTCACCATCACGCCGGCCGACAGGTCGAACTCCCCGCCGATCATCAGCAGGGCGACGGGCACGGCCATGATGCCGATCGTGGAGGCCGCGTAGAGGACGGTGCCGAGGCTGGAGGCGCGCAGGAAGCTGTCGGCGACGATCGCGAAGAAGAGGAAGACGGCGGCCGCGCCCACGATCGAGCCGAGCTCGGGGCGGGCGAGCAGCTTCTTCAGCGGCGAGGTGCGCAGCAGCCGTTCGTCGACGTGATCGACGTCGGACGGGGCGGTCGCGCTCATCGGGTGCCCCGCTCGGTGTAGCCCTTCAGCGCGGCGGCGTCGTCCTTGGTGATGATCTGCGGACCGGTGAGGACCGGCTTGCCGCCGCCGAGGACGTCGGCGTTGTACTTGTACAGCCAGAGCAGGTCGACGGCCTCGTAGCCCTGGAGGTAGGGCTGCTGGTCGACGGCGAAGCCGAGCGTGCCGGCACCGAGGGCGGTGGCGACCTTGGCGTTGAGGTCGAAGGTGTCGATCTCGGCCTCGCTCCCGGCGGTCTTCTTCGCCTGGACGGCGGCGTCGGCGAAGGGCGCGCCGAGCGTGACGACCGCGTCGATGGAGGGGTCCGCCTGGAGCTTGGCCTCGATGGAAGCCTGCACGTCGGGCATGTTGGTGCCGTCGACGTAGAGGTTCTGCAGGTCGCCGCCGAAGGTCTTCTTCGCGCCGCCGCAGCGCTGCTCGTGGCCGACGTTGCCCTGCTCGTGCAGGACGCACAGGGCCTTCTTCTTCCCGCGCTTGTCGAGCTCGTCGCCGACGGCCTCGCCCGCGACGGCCTCGTCCTGGCCGATGTGGGTGAGCGCGCCGAAGGCCTTGGACTGCTCGGAGCCGGAGTTGACGGTGATGACCGGGATCCCGGCCTTGACCGCCTTCTCCACGGCCGTCTTCATCGCGTCGGGCTTGGCGAGGGTGACGATCAGCCCGTCGACGTTCTTGGCGATGTACGAGTCGATGAGCTGGGCCTGCTGCTGCGCCTCGTCGCTGTGGGCGTACAGGAAGTTGATGTTGTCCTTGACGGCGGCCTGCTTGGCGCCGTTCTGGACGATGTCCCAGAAGGTGTCGCCGTCGCCCGAGTGGGTCACCATGGCGAAGGTCCACTTCGGGGTGTTCACGGCCGCCCGCCCCTGGGCCGCGGCGGCCTTGCGGGCGTCCTCGGCCCGCTTGCCGCCGGTACTGCTGCATCCGGCGAGCGCGGAGGCGGCCAGTACCGCCGCGAGGAGGGCGCCGGTGGCGCGTACCCCTGGCCGCGATCTCGGTACGGTCCTTGTCCGATTCCGAACCTTGGTCACGAGGCCGTGCCCTCCTTTATGTCCATCTGCGTGCATTGCAGTATCGGTCATGGGGATCGACCGGCCGATCACCGGGTCGGTGGACTCACGCGCGGACCAGCAGCTGGAACTCGAACGAGTACCGCGAGGCCCGGTAGACGTGGGAGCCGAACTCCACGGCGCGGCCGGTGTCGTCGAAGGTGGTGCGCTCCATCGTCAGGAGCGGGGCTCCCTCCTCCTCGGTGAGCAGTTCCGCCTCGGCGGGGGTGGCCGCGCGGGCGCCCACCGTCTGGCGGGCGCTGTGCAGAGTGATACCGGCGCCGCGCATCATCCGGTAGAGGCCGGTCGCCTCCAGGCGCTCGGTGTCCAGGTCGAGCAGTCCGGCAGGCAGGTGGTTGCGCAGCCGCGCCATCGGCTCGCCGTGCGCGGCGCGCAGCCGCTCCAGGTAGCGGACGTCGCCTCCCTCCGGGACGCCGAGGGCGGCGGCGACCCGGGCGGTGGCGGGTTCGATCCGGTTGACCAGGACCGCGGTGGCGGGACGCTGGCCGGCCGCCTCCAGGTCGTCGTACAGGCTGCTCAGCTCCAGCGGGCGTCTGACCTGGCTGTGCACGACCTGGGTGCCGACGCCCCGGCGGCGGACCAGGAGGCCCTTGTCGACGAGGGTCTGGATGGCCTGGCGGACGGTGGGCCGGGACAGGCCGAGGCGGGTGGCGAGGTCGATCTCGTTGCCGAGGAGGGTGCCGGGGGTCAGGACTCCGGTCTCGACGGCCGCCTCCAGCTGCTGGGCGAGCTGGAAGTAGAGCGGGACCGGGCTGGTGCGGTCCACGGACAGGAGGGGGAGGGAGGCGACGGGCCTCGGCGGGGACTGGGACTGCTTGGCCACGGACGCGAGCGTAGTCGCAGGAAAAGATGACAGGAAGTGGTGACGTCCGATTGTCCTGACAAATCCTTGACAGGAGGTCCCCACCGCACCACCTTGGGGCCATGCGCATCGGACTGATCGGAACGGGCCGTATCGGGGCCTTTCACGCGGGCGTCCTCGCCCGTCACCAGGAGATCGACTCGCTGATCGTGGCGGACGCCGACGCCGGCCGGGCGGCGGCGGTCGCCGGGGCGCTCGGCGCCACCGCGGCCCCGACGGTCGACGCCCTCCTCGGCCATCCGCTCGACGCCGTCGTCATCGCCTCCGCCACCGCCGCCCACGCCGAGCTGATCGCCCGCGCCGCCGACGCCGGACTCCCCGCCTTCTGCGAGAAGCCGATCGCCCTCGACGTACCCGGCACGCTCGCCGCGCTGCGGGCCGTGGAGAGCGCCGGTACGGAGCTGCAGCTGGGTTTCATGCGCCGGTTCGACGCCGGGTACCGGGCCGCCCGGGAGGC
The DNA here is from genome assembly GCF_040611675.1 of Streptomyces sp. NPDC006551. Taxonomy (NCBI): domain Bacteria; kingdom Bacillati; phylum Actinomycetota; class Actinomycetes; order Kitasatosporales; family Streptomycetaceae; genus Streptomyces; species Streptomyces sp. NPDC006551. The sequence goes on along the minus strand of NZ_JBEXOT010000010.1, from coordinate 33,064 downwards.
CGTGCGCTCGGGCCGGCTCGGCCGGCTGCACACCGTACGGGCGGCCACCTCCGACCCGGCGCCGCCGCCCGCCGCGTATCTGCCGCTCTCCGGCGGGCTGTTCCGCGACTGCCTGGTGCACGACTTCGACATCCTGCGCTGGGTGACCGGCCGGGAGGTCGTCGAGGTGTACGCGGCCGGCTCGGACGCCGGTCCGGCGATGTTCCGCGAGGCGGATGACGTCGACACGGCCGCCGCGGTGGTCACCCTGGACGACGGCACGCTGGCGACGGCGACGGCGACCCGCTGCAACGGCGCCGGGTACGACGTACGGATGGAGCTGGCCGGCGAGCGGGACCAGATCGCCGTCGGTCTGGACGACCGCACTCCGCTCGCCTCCGTCGAGCCGCTGGGCCCGCCGGTTCCCGAGAAGCCCTGGCCCGGGTTCCTGGAGCGGTTCGCGCCCGCGTACGAGGCCGAGCTGGACGCGTTCGTACGGCTGGTCCTGGGCGAGGCGCCCAACCCCTGCGACGGTCGTGAGGCCCTCCAGGCGCTGCGGATCGCCGAGGCGTGCGAGCTCTCCCGCCGCGAACGCCGGCCGGTCGCCCTGGCCGAGATCGCCTCGGACGGCGGCTGACGGCGCCGACCGGACGGCGGGCCGTCAGCCGTTCGCCGCGAGCACCGTGCCCTGCGCGACCGCGCACAGCGTCTCGGCGCCTTCGGCGTTCACGGTCAGCAGATCGCAGCGCGTCACCGCCTGGCGCCGCCCCGCGTGGACCACCTCCGCGCGGGCGATCAGCGTGACGCCGACGGCCGGGCGGACGTACTGGATGGAGAAGCCGGCGGTCAGGACGGCCCCGCCGAGCGCCGTGCCGGCGGCGAAGGTGAGCGCGTTGTCGGCGGCGTACGAGAGCACACCGCCGTGGACGAAGCCGTTCTGCTGCCGCAGTTCCTCGCGGACGTCCAGCTCCAGGGTCGCCCCACCCTCGCCGAAGGCGGTGATGCGTGCGCCGAGGAGCCGGCTGAACGGCTGGGCGTCGAGCACCTTCCGCGCGAGGGCGAGGTCGAGTTCGTGCGACGGGGCGGCGGTCATGGGATCACCATCTGACGGGAAGGCGGCGGACGCCGCGGATGAGCATGCCTGGCAGCCAGTCCAACGCCCCGCCCTCGGGATCGAGTTCCAGCCCGGGGAAGCGTTCCAGGAGCGTCCGGATCGCGATCCGGGCCTCCATGCGGGCCAGCGGGGCGCCCAGGCAGTAGTGGATGCCGTGCCCGAAGGCGAGATGGCCGCGCGGGTCCCTGCGGATGTCGAAGCGGTCAGGGTCGGGGAAGCGCTCCGGGTCGCGGCCGCCCGCGGCGAGCGAGACGAGGACCGGTTCGTACGCGGGGATGACCGTCTCCCCGAACCGCACCGGCTCCCGGGTGAACCGGAAGGTCGCGTTCTCCACCGGCCCCTCCCACCGCAGCGTCTCCTCCACCACGGCGTCGAGCAGACCGAAGTCGGCACGGACCGCCGCGAGTTGGTCGGGACTGGTGAGCAGCGCCCGTACGGCGTTGGAGATGAGGTTGACGGTGGTCTCGTGGCCGGCGATGAGCAGGAGGTAGGCCAGCGCGCGCAGTTCGGCCAGGGAGAGCCGGTCGCCGTCCTCGGCGCGGGCGGTGATCAGGTCGGAGAGCAGGTCGTCGGTGGGACCCGCGGCGCGCTTGTCCTCGATGAGCGAGTCGAGATAGGCGGCGAGGCCCTCGATCGCCTCGGCCTCCGGCCCTGCGCCGGTCGGGGCGACGATCTCGTTGGACCAGACCCGGAAGGTGTCGCGGTCGGCGGCCGGGATGCCGAGGAGTTCGCAGATGACGGTGATGGGCAGCGGGAAGGCGAAGGAGTCGACCAGATCGGCGTGTCCGGCCGGCGCCATCGCGTCGGCGAGTTCGCCGGTGAGCCGCTCCAGGCGCGGCCGAAGGCTCTCCACCCGGCGGCCGGTGAACTGCCCCGCGACGAGTTTGCGCAGCCGGGTGTGGTCGGGCGGGTCGAGCACGAGGAGGTTGGGCCCGACGACCCGCTCGTCCAGCATGGTCAGGCCGACGACGGACGGGGACTTGGACAGTCTCGGGTCGGCCAGGGCGGCGCGTGCCTCCTCGTAGCCGACGACCAGCCACAGCTCGGCGCCGTCCGTGGTGCGGACCCGGTGTACGGGCCCGGCCTCGCGCATCTTCGCATAGTACGGATAAGGGTTCGCGGTGAAGTCCGCGCCGTACTCCCCCAGATCGATGACGGACATCGGCCCAGACTATGCCCCGTCCCCGTCCTCCAGCAGCCCGGCGTCGTGGACGAGGAGGGCGCTCTGGACACGGTTGTTGAGGCCGAGTTTGGCCAGGATGCGCGAGACATGGGTCTTGACGGTCGGCACGCTCATGTAGAGGGTCGCGGCGATCTCGGCGTTGGACCGGCCGTGGCCGACGGCGACGGCGACCTCGCGTTCGCGCTGGGCGAGTCCGGCGAGGCGGTCGGCGGCGCTCGCGCGCCGGGGCTGCCCCTGCTGCCCGGCGACATGGGTCATCAGCTGGCGGGTGACGGCCGGGGAGAGCACGGGGTCGCCGGAGGCGACCCGGCGGACGGAGGCGACGATCTCGGCGGGCGCGGTGTCCTTGAGGACGAAACCCGCCGCGCCGGCCCGCAGGGCACGCAGCACCCGCTGATCACGGTGAGGACGACCGCGAGGCCGACCGGCCACCGGCGGCGCAGCCAGAGGGCGCAGCAGGCGGCCGCGCCGACGATCTGGTCGGCGAAGGCGACGACGTCGCTGTCGAGCTGGTCGGTGGACTCGGCGGCGAGCAGGCCGACGAAGGCCGCGAGGAGGAACAGGAGGGTGTCGACGCCCCAGTCGCGTACGGTGCGCCGCGGCCGACGGCCCGGGGGGCTGTCGGCCGGGGTGTCGGCCAGGGCCGAGGGAAGCAGCCAGGCGTGGCGGTCCGTCCGAGTCATACCCCCGAATTACGCAGGTGAGGGGCGCGCGGCGGGTCATGGACGGGGGGAAGCTACCAAAGTCGCGCGACGGAAGACTTCGGTAGCTCCGCCATGTCCGGGGGCCGACGCGGGCGGCGGCGAGGGCGGATCATGCTCTCTCCATGAAGAGGATTCTGGAGATCGCCGGCATGGTGGTGCTGGTCGCGGGTGTCTGCGGAGTGATCCGCGAGCTGACGGACGGCTGGTTCAGGTTGATGGGCTTCACGCGGTTCCTGACGGAGAACGTGTGGTTCCTCCACGGCCGGGAACTGTTCGCGAACATCGTGATCGCGGTGCTGGGTCTTGTGCTGCCGATCGTCGCGGACCGGGTGCGGAAGGCGTAGTCATGACCGCGCCGCCTGGTTGAGGCGGGTGACCTCGGCGAGGTGCTCGGCCATGCGGTGGGAGACGGAGCCGCTGGTGTAGAGGACGGCACCGACGACGGCCACGGGCACCGATCCGCCGAGGACGGCGAGGAGTTCGGGCCAGTCGCGTTCGTCGGCGCAGTCGCTGCTGTCGTCGTGCAGGTTCTGCGTGGTCCAACGGGACTTGCACGCGTCGTTGTCGCCGTACTCGCCGACTTCGTACGGCGCGAAGAGCAGCACCGCGAGCCAGATCCACATCAGGCCGGCGACGGCGAGCAGCCCGAGTCCCCAGCCCTGGGTGCGCCGTGCGCGGGCGCGGAATTCTATGTCGTACGGCAGTGAACGCATGGCGCAAGAACCTACCGGCCCTCGTCGGCGGCTCGGCGGCCCCAGGTCGTGCCCGCGAGGACCAGGGCGGCGCCCGCGAGGCCGAGGGCGCCGGGGCGGTCGCCGGCGAGCGCGATGCCGGCGGCCGCGGCCCAGAGCGGTTCGGTACCGAGGAGAAGGCTGACCCGGGACGGGGAGGTGCGGCGGACGGCCCACATCTGCACGAAGAAGGCGAAGAGCGTGCAGAAGACGGAGAGGAAGAGCAGTCCGGCCCATTCGCGGGGGCCGAAATCGAGGGCCACGGAGAGGGGCGAGGCGCCGGTGCCGGGGAGGGTGGCCAGGAGGGCGAAGACCACGACCGCGGCGCCCAGTTGGACGGTGGTCAGGGAGAGCGAGTCGGCGCTCCGCACGGCCTTGATCCGGGACATGGCCAGGACGTGCACGGTACGGGCGAGAGCGGCGAGCAGCATCAGCAGGTCGCCGAGGGACGGGGTGGTGAACCCTCCGCCCTGGGTCAGCAGCACCACTCCGGCGACGGAGAGCGCGGCGGCCGCGAGAAAGGCGCGCGGCGGGCGGACGCGGGTGACAGCGGCCTCGGCGAGCGGGGTGAGGATCATCGTGAGGCTGATGATCAGGCCCGCGTTGGTGGCGGAGGTGTGGACGACGCCATAGGTCTCCAGGAGGAAGATCCCGCTGAGGACCAGACCGAGGAGCCCGGCGCCGCGCCACTGGGCGGGGCCGAGCGCCCGCAGCCCCCGCCATCCGGCGACGACGAGGGCGGGCAGGACGACGGCGAAGCGGAGGACGAGGACCGCGACGACGGTGTGGGTGGTGGTGATGCCCTTGGCCGCGAGATAGCTGGCGCCCCAGACGACGGCGACGAGGAGGACCGGAAGGTCGGTGAGCCAGGCGCGACGCGGGGCGCGCAGGGGTAGGGACGCGGTGATCGAGGACATGCGGGGCCTGCTCCGACTCGTCGCACGGTGTGGAGACTTCGGCGGCTCGCACGCGGGACGATCACCGTACCCGCACGGGCGCGTGGCGGCTACACCTTTCCCTCAGGCGTACGAGCCGTACGTGGGGCGGCCCGCGAGCTCGTACGTGTGGATGGCGACGCCCGTGCTCGTGGTGCGCGCCTCGGTGGGCCGGAAGGCGGTGGGCCGGGCCCCGTCGGTGAAGAGGCGGCGGCCGGTGCCGAGGACGACGGGGAAGACGAGCAGATGGAGCGTGTCGATGAGGTCCTGCGCCATCAGGGTCTGCGCGAGGCCGCCGCTGCCGTGCATCTGCACCTCGCCGTCGGTGCGTTCCTTCAGTGCGGCGACCTCCTTGACCACGTCGCCGCGGAGGACGGTGGTGCCGGCCCAGTCGGCGTGGGTGAGGGTCGTCGAAGCGACGTACTTGGGGAGGGCGTTGAGCTTGGAGGCGACGGGGTCGGCGGGGTCGGTCTGCTTCGGCCAGAAGCTCGCGAAGATCTCGTAGGTGCGGCGGCCGAGGAGGAAGGCGGCGGGTCGCTGGAAGACCTCGTCGATGAAGCGGCCGAAGTCCTCGTCCCCGTACGGCACGGACCATCCGCCGTGCTCGAAGCCGCCGCTGCGGTCCTCGTCGGGGCCGCCGGGGGCCTGGTAGACGCCGTCGAGGGTCAGGAACTGGGTGAGGCTGAGCTTGCCCATGGCGGGTGCCTTTCGGTGCGCTTTCGGTTCGGCTTTCGTGCGACCGGGTGTCCCCCGGTCCATCGTGTCTCACCAGGTTCGACTCCACCGCCCGGCGAAACTCATCGGTGTCCGATTGCCGCCAGCGTCCCGCCGACCGGCGGACTTTCATTGAACCCGCAACCACTCATGGCATGCGTACGGAGGTTTCGGGATGTCCACGATGAACGGCAAGGCGGTCCTGGTGACGGGCGGAAGCCGCGGGATGGGTGCCGCCACGGCCCTGCGGCTGGCGCGGGAGGGCGCTGACGTCGCCTTCACGTACGTACGGGAGGAGGAGCGGGCGCGCGAGGTCGCGGCGGGGATCGAGGCGGCCGGGCGCAAGGCACTGGCCCTGCGCGCCGACGCGGCGAACGCCGGGGACGCGGCGGGCGCGGTGGAGTGGGCGGCGGACGCGCTCGGCCGGCTCGACGTCCTCGTCAACAACGTCGGCGTGGGGGTGCTCGCCCCGCTGGAGAGCCTGAGCCTCGCGGACGTGGACCGGGTGCTCGCGGTGAACGTGCGCGCGGCGTTCCTCGCCTCGCAGGCGGCGGCCGCGCGGATGGAGAGCGGCGGGCGGATCATCACGATCGGCACCTGTATGACGGCCCGGGTGCCCGGACCCGGCGGCACCCTCTACGCGACCAGCAAGTCGGCGCTCATCGGGCTGACCAAGGCGCTGGCGCGGGAGCTGGGCGGGCGGGGCATCACGGCCAACATCGTCCACCCTGGCCCGATCGACACCGACATGAACCCGGCGGACGGCCCGTACGCGCCGGGCCAGGCGGACATGACGGCACTGGGCCGCTTCGGCGCTCCGGACGAGGTGGCCTCGATGGTGGCGTTCCTCGCGGGCCCGGGCGCGGAATACGTGACGGGCGCGGAGTTCTCGGTCGACGGCGGCCACGCGGCGTAACGCCGCGCCGGGGCGCGCCGGGGCGCGCCGGGGGAACAGTCCCGAGCGCGCGCAGGCCCGCGAGGAACGAGCGGACCGAGCACGGTCGGGGCCGCGAGCCCGGCACAGAGCGCCCGGAGGCGAACCGAGCCCCAAAAAAGGAGGGCGCACCGGTGCTGTCGGGCCGGTGCGCCCTCGCGGGCCGGGCGGGGTGTCGTTACCCGCCCAGTTCCTGGTGGCGGGCCGTCAGGCGCGCCGAGCCCGCTTCGGTGAGGGAGCCGAAGAGGCGGAGGCGGGAGATGCCGCCGTCGGGGTAGATGTCGATCCGGACGCGGGAGCCGACCGCCGGGGTGTCGAGCACGAAGCGGTGGTTGGTGTCCGGCTGGAGGCGGGTGCGGGGCAGGACCTCGGTCCAGTCCTCGGAGCCCTCGGCCGCGACGGAGAGCGCCGCCCAGCCCGCGCTGTTGCCCTTGAGGTACGCCGTGTCGATCTCGACCGCGCGGATCTCGGACTCGGCCACCAGCTGGTAGCGGATCCAGTCGTTGCCCTTGTCGCGGCGGCGGCGCGTCTCCCAGCCGTCGTCCATCTTGTGGGAGCGGCCGGGCTGGATGGTGTTGGTCGCCGGGGAGTAGAAGCGGTCCGAGGCGTCCTCGACCTGGCCGCCGTTCTCCAGCGCGGCGAGGTCGAAGGTGCCGAGGACGCCGAGCCACTTCGGGTCCGGGGCGACCTCGCCGTACACGCGCAGGCGGGCGATGCCGCCGTCGGGATGCTGGTTGACGCGCAGGTGGGTGAAGCGCTGCTCGACGTCGACGGCGAAGCCGTTGGCGGCGTGGCCGCCGATCGCGGTGCGCGGGACGAGCGTCGTCCACTTCACGTCGTCGGCGAGGAGGTCCTCCGGAGAGGGCGAACCGGCGACGGAGGTCGCTTCGACCGAGACGGCCTGGGGGTAGTTGCCGCGGAAGTGCGCGGTGTCGACGACGATGCCGCGTACGACGCCGGGGGCGCCGAGGCGGACGAGCGCCCAGTCGTGGTCGTCCTCGGTGGGGTGCGGCTGCTCGGCGGAGACGCCACGGCGGCGGCGGGTCTCCCAGCCGTCCATGATCTTGCCCTTGTGGCCGAAGTGCTCGGGGTCGAACTCGGCGGCCTCAGGCTTGAGCATGTTCTCGCGCTCGGCGAAGAACTCGTCGTTGGCGGCGATCACGCCCGCGCCGAGGCGGCGGTCGGCGAGGTCCGCGTACTGGGTGAAGGGGAAGTCCGCGGTGCGGTAGTCCGCGTACGGGTCGCCGCCGCCGTAGGGGCTGGCGTCACCGGTGAAGGAGGGTATGCCGGTCACGGGTCAGTTGTTCCTTTCGAGGAGGCGGCCGGAGGGCTCGGCCAGGGTGCCGCGGTCGGCGATGCGCTCGCCCCGCAGCCAGGTGGAGGTGACGACGCCGTGCAGGGTCTTGCCCGCGTACGCGGTGACCCGGTTGCGGTGCTGGAGCTCGGCCGGGTCGACGGTGAAGGTCGCGTCGGGGTCGAGGACCGCGAAGTCGGCGTCGCGGCCGGCCTCGATCGCGCCCTTCCGCTCCAGGCCCGCGAGGCGTGCGGGGCCCTCGGACATCCAGCGGGCGACGTCTTCCAGGCTGCGGCCGCGGCGGCGGGCCTCGGTCCAGATGGCCGGCAGGCCGAGCTGGAGGGAGGAGATGCCGCCCCAGGCGGAGGCGAAGTCGGGGGTCTTGAGGTCGGCGGTGGAGGGCGAGTGGTCGGAGACGATGCAGTCGATCGTCCCGTCGGCGAGCCCCTCCCACAGGGCGTCCTGGTTGGACGCCTCCCGGATCGGCGGGCAGCACTTGAACTCGGTGGCGCCGTCCGGGACCTCCTCGGCGGTGAGGGTGAGGAAGTGCGGGCAGGACTCCACCGTGATCTTGACGCCCTCGGCCTTGGCGGCGGCGATCATCGGCAGCGCGTCCGAGGAGGACAGGTGCAGGACGTGCACGCGGGCGTTCAGGCGGCGGGCCTGGTTGATCAGGTTCTCGATCGCGGTGTTCTCGGCGTCACGCGGCCGGGACGCGAGGAAGTCGGCGTACTTCTCACCCTTCCGCTGCGGGGCGGCGGCGAGGTGGTGCGGGTCCTCGGCGTGCACGATCATCAGGCCGTCGAACCCGGCGATCTCGGCGAGCGAGGAGGCCAGCTGCTCCTGGTTCAGCTCGGGGAACTCGTCGACGCCGGACGGCGACAGGAAGCACTTGAAGCCGAAGACGCCGGCGTCGTGGAGCGGCCGCAGGTCCTTGACGTTGTCGGGCAGCGCGCCGCCCCAGAAGCCGACGTCGATGTGCGCCTTGGGGCGGGCGACGTCCTGCTTGATCCGCAGGTGCTCGACGGTCGTGGTCGGCGGCAGCGAGTTCAGCGGCATGTCGAGCAGCGTGGTGATGCCACCGGCGGCGGCGGCGCGGGTCGCCGTCCAGAAGCCCTCCCACTCGGTGCGGCCGGGGTCGTTCACATGCACATGGGTGTCGACGAGGCCGGGGAGGACGACGTCGTCGCCCATGTCCTCCAGCCGGGCACCGGCCGGGACCTCGGCGTCGTACGGCAGCACCGCGGCGATGGTCCCGCCGGAGACGGCGATCGACGCGGGCCGCGTCCCCTCGGGGGTGATGACCCTTGTCGAGCGCAGTACCAGATTGACGTCCACCCGTACCCCTTCTTCTTCACCCAGCAGAAAAATTCAACGAACTGTTGAAGGAGTCTTCACTCAGGACGACATGTCGTCAAGGGCACACTTTCAGCATGCCCTCGCCGGACCGCCCCGCGATCGGCCACTTGGACGTTTCCATGAAGTGGAAGGAAAATTTCGTACAGTAGAACGTAGCTCTCCACATGCGGGGCGGACGAGGACGCCGACGGGCGGCCGCCGACACCGGACAAACACCCCCCTGACCGGCCCGTACGCCGGAACCGGGACCGTGTGTCCGGCGGGACGGCCCGGTAGGCTGCTGCCTTGCCCGCCTGCCTCGAAAGGACCTCGACGTGCCGACGTCCAGCGCCAGCACCACCGACGCCGCCAAGCCCGCCGCCGCGACCGGCGGCGTGCAGTCACTTGAGCGTGCCTTCGACCTTCTCGAGCGGATGGCCGACGCGGGAGGCGAGGTCGGGCTCAGCGAGCTCTCCGCCAGCAGCGGGCTGCCGCTGCCCACCATCCACCGCCTGATGCGCACCCTGGTGGCCTGCGGGTACGTACGCCAGCAGCCCAACCGCCGGTACGCGCTCGGCCCCCGGCTCATCCGGCTCGGCGAGTCCGCGGCCCGGCTGCTCGGCACCTGGGCCCGCCCGTACCTCGCGCGGCTCGTCGAGGAGACGGGCGAGACCGCGAACATGGCGCTGCTCGACGGCGACGAGATCGTGTACGTCGCGCAGGTGCCGTCCAAGCACTCGATGCGGATGTTCACCGAGGTCGGCCGGCGCGTCCTGCCGCACTCCACGGGCGTGGGCAAGGCGCTGCTCGCCTACACCCCGGCGGACGAGGTCCGCGCGCTGCTCGCCCGTACGGGCATGCCGGCCGCGACCGAGAAGACCATCACCACGCCCGAGGGCTTCCTGGACGCGCTCGCGGTGGTGCGCGAGGCGGGGTACGCGGTGGACGACAACGAGCAGGAGATAGGAGTCCGCTGCCTCGCGGTCTCCGTACCCGACTCCCCCACCGCGGCGGCCATCTCGATCTCGGGTCCGGCGGGCCGCGTCACGGAGGCGGCGACGGAGAAGATCGTCCCCGTCCTCCAGGAGGTCGCGCGGGAACTCTCCACGGCCCTGGCGAACACGGCGGGCAACGGCCAGAGCTAGGCGAGCCGAGCGTCGCGGAACGGGCCTCGCCCGACGGACGTCGCGAGCCGAGCGTCGCGGAACGGACCTCGCCCGACGGACGTCGCGAGCCAGGCGTCCGACCCGGACCTCGCCCGACGGACGTCGCGAGCCAGGCGTCCGACCCGGGCCTCGCCCGACGGACGTCGCGGCCGGGCGCCGCGGACCCGGCAAGATCGACGAGGCGCCGCCGGGGAGGCCGGGCGTCGCGGGACGGGCGGGCCGCGCCCGGACGTCACGGACTCGACCTGGCGCCTGCGCGAGCCCCCGGCGGGAAGCAGTCGGATCATCCCAGCTCGGCGAGCGAGGACCAACGTGTTCTTCGTCCTGTCGCGCCGCGCTCCCGCCTGCGGCAGGATGCGCGGCACCGTCGCCTTTCGTCCCGCGCGGCTCGCCCCTTCGAGGAGACCACCGTGATCTTCCGCAGTCCGCTTCCCGATGTCGTCGTTCCGGACGTGACCGTGCACGAGCTCCTGTTCGGCACGCTCGACGCCGCCGACCGGGACCGGGTCGCGATCGTCGACGGACCCTCCGGCCGTGCGCTGACCTACGGCGAACTCGCCGACCGGATCCTGCTGTTCGCGGGCGCGCTCGCCGAGCGCGGGCTGCGTCCGGGCGACGTGGTGGCCCTGCACGCTCCCAACTGCCCGGAGTTCGTGGTCGCGTTCCACGGAATCCTGCGCGCCGGCGGCACCGTCACCACGGTCAACGCCCTCTACACGCCCGCCGAGATCGCCACGCAGCTGCGCGACTCCAAGGCCGCTCGGTACGTCACGGTCACCCCGCTCCTGCCGACCGCGCTGGCCGCGACCGCCGAGGCCGGCATCCCCGCCGAGGACCTCTACCTCCTCGACCCCGGCACCGGGCACGACACGCTGCCCGCGATGCTGGCCGAGGGCCGGCCGGCCCCCGAGGTGACGATCGACCCCGCGACGCACCTCGCGGTGCTGCCGTACTCCTCCGGGACGACCGGCCGGGCCAAGGGCGTCATGCTCACCCACACCAACCTGGTCGCGAACGTCTGCCAGATGGAGCCCGTGCTGCCGCTCTCCGCCGAGGACTCGGTGCTGGCCGTGCTGCCGTTCTTCCACATCTACGGCATGAACGTGATCCTGAATCTGTCTCTCAGGGCCCGTGCCACGATCGCCTCCCTGCCACGCTTCGACCTCGCGGACTTCCTCCGCACCGTTCAGGACCGGCGCTGCACCTTCCTGTACGTCGCGCCACCGATCGCGGTCGCCCTCACCAAGCACCCGATGGCCGACCAGTACGACCTGTCCACCGTGCGGACCGTGGTGAGCGGCGCGGCCCCGCTGGACGAGGCGCTCGGTGAGGCGCTGGCGGCCAAGCTCGGCTGCCGGATGATGCAGGGCTTCGGGATGACCGAGCTGAGCCCGGTCTCCCACGTCACTCCCGCCGACGGGTCGCTGTCGGTGGGATCGATCGGGTTCGCCGTCCCGAACGTGGAGTTCCGGCTGGTGGACCCCGAGACGGGGGCGGAGGTGGAGGCCGTCGAGAACGGCTACAGCGCCACGGGCGAACTCCAGGTGCGCGGCCCGAACGTGATGGCCGGCTATCTCGGCAACGCGGGCGCGACCGAGGAGACGATCCTCGCCGACCGGTTCCTGCGCACCGGCGACATCGCGCGGCTCGGCCCCCGGGGCGAGGTCTACGTCGTCGACCGACTGAAAGAGCTCATCAAGTACAAGGGCTACCAGGTGCCGCCGGCGGAGCTGGAGGCACTGCTCCTCACCCACCCGGCGATCGTCGACGCCGTGGTCGTCGGCTACCCGGACGACGAGTCCGGCGAGATCCCCCGCGCGTTCGTGGTCCGCCGGCCGGGAGCCGAGCTGACCGCCGACGAGGTGATCGCGTTCGTCGCCGAGCGGGTCGCCCCGCACAAGAAGGTGCGGATCGTCGAGTTCACCGACGCCGTGCCGAAGTCCGCCGCGGGCAAGATCCTCCGCAAGGACCTGCGTTCGCTGCCCCTCGGCTAGGGACGACCGTCGCCGGGCGCCAACGGGCGCGGCGCGCTCACACGGTGGCCCCCTGGGAGAGGCGGCCGTCCCGGAGGGTCACCGTCGCGTCCGTGCGGGCCAGATGCGTGCGGTCATGGGTGACCAGAACCGTCGCCGTGCCCCGTTCCCGGGTCAGCGAAGCCAGCAGGTCGACGATCGCGGCGCCCCGCTCGTGGTCCAGGGCGCTGGTCGGCTCGTCCACGAGGAGCACGGAAGGCTCGTTCATCAGGGCCCGCGCGATGTTGACGCGCTGGCGCTGGCCGCCGGAGAGCTGGTGCGGACGGCGGGCGGCCAGGTCCGCGAGACCGACCGCGTCGAGGAGGGCCATGGCCCTGTCGCGTACCGCCTTCGGTCTGGTGCCCGAGAGGTGCGCCATCACCTGAAGCTGCTCCGCCGCGGACAGTGACGGGAGCAGATTCGGTTGCTGGAAGACGATCCCGATCCGCTCCCGTCGCAGCGCCGCCCTGCCCGCCGGGCTCAGCGCACCCGTGTCCGTACCGGCCACGACCACCCGCCCCCGGTCCGGCGTCACCAGCGTCGCCGCGACCGCGAGCAGGCTCGACTTGCCGGAGCCGGAGGGTCCGACGACCGCGGTGAGGCGGCCGGCGGGCACCTCCAGGGAGACGGAGTCGAGGGCGGTGAGCCGCCCCTCTCCGTCCGGGTAGGTCAGCGTCACGTCGTCGAGCAGCAGGGTCATCGCACGCTCCCGAGAGCGGTCAGGGGGTCGACGGCGGTGATCCGTCGGATGGAGAGGGCCGCGCCGAGCACACCGAGGCCGATCGTCACGGCGGCCGGACCGAGCACGGTGAGCGGTTCGAGGACGAAGGGCACGTCGCCGCCGCTCACGAGCGCGCCGACGGCGACCGCGAGACCGGTGCCGAGGAGGGTCCCCGCGGTGAGCATCAGCACCGCCTGCCCGAGCGCGTCCTTCAGCAGATACGGGGTCGAGGCTCCCAGCGCCTTGAGGACGGCGACGTCACCGCTGCGCTGGATCGTCCAGACCGTGAAGAACGCACCCATGACGAGCGCGGAGATGACGAAGAGGAACCCCCGCATCAGCTGCAGCGAGCCGTTCTCGGCCTGGTAGGACCCTATGGCGGTGAGCGCCCCGTCGATCGTCCGCGCCTCGGAGCCGATCGCCTTGTCGCCGGCCGCCAGGTCGGCCCCCTCGGTCGTCGTGAGGGCGACGACGGTGGCCTGCTCCCCGGAGGTCGTGCCGTCGTGCCCCAGCTTCTGCCAGTCGTCGAGCGAGGTCCAGACGACGGGGGTGTGGCTGTACGAGGCGTCGCCGGCGACCGCCACGACGGTCGCCCGCAGCGGACCGAGCCGTACCGCGCCTCCGGCGGCCACGCCCAGGACGTCGGCGGCGGACTCCGACAGGACGACCCGGCCGGGCCCGAGCCGTCCGCTCTCGGGGGCGAGGCCCGCCCCCGGCTCCGTACCGAACGCGGAGACGGCGGCCGTACGGTCCCCGGCGGCGGCGTTGAGGGTACGGATGCCGAGCGGCCGGGCGCTCTCCACCCCGGGCCGTTCGGACCACTCCCGCCACTGCCGCTCCGTCACCGTCGAGTTCGTGAAGGAGACCTCACGACCGGCGGGTGGGGCGGCGAAGGCGAGCCGGTCCGCGGGCAGCCCGGTGATCGCCGAGATGTTCTCGCGGGCGAGCCCGGCGGTCAGCCCGGACAGCAGGCCGACGAGCAGGGTGATCAGCACGATCACGGTGCCCATCAGGGTGAATCGCCCCTTGGCGAAGCGTAGGTCTCTCCATGCCACGAACATGCATCCAGAGTGCGACGCGGTGCGGGAGCGCGGCATCGCGCCACGGATTGCCTCGTCATCAAACTTTCGGTTGAGTCCGGATTGTCGGCTCCGGCCACGCTGGACAGATCATGGATCCACGTTCCCTCACCCCGGCCCTGCGGGCGCTGCGCCTCTGTCCGCGTCTGTTGATGGCAGGGCTGCTCGCGATCTGTTGGTGGCGGGGCTGCTCGCGCTGGCCGCGGTCCGGGCGGGCACCGGCCCGGGTGTGGTCGTGGCCGCGCTGACCGGCGCGGCCTACGCCGCCGGTTCCCTTCTGCCGTTCGTACGCGATTCGCGGCGGGCCGCCGCAGTGTGGCTCGGTGTGCTGTGCGCGTCCTGGCTGGCGCTGTTGTGGCTGACGCCGGAGGGCCTGTGGGTGGCGTTCCCGCTCTCCTTCCTTCAGCTGCATCTGCTGCCGGTGCGCTGGTCACGGAAGCCCGGCGAACGGCGGAGGCCCGTTCGAGCCGAACCGCAGCGAGACTGGTTGCCAGGCTCCGCAGACGGGATCACTCGGCGGTGGGCATCGCGCGGCCGGAGCGCTCGGCTTCCGCGTACTGGTCCAGCAGCTTGTTGTACGTGGTGGACGGGAGTGCCGAGCCACTCCGGCGCAGGGCGTCCCGGAAGGCCCGGGTGGCCTCGGTGATGTAGTGGTCGGGGCCCAGGACGCGCAGGCAGTCGTCGAAGAGCGCGGCGAAGGCGACGAGGCCGTCGGCCGGGGCGCGGTCGTGCCGGGCCCGCACCTCGGCCAGGGAGCCGCGGATCATCAGCGAGCCGAGGTGGTCGGGGCCCCAGATTCGCAGGGCCGCCAGCAGCAGGTCTTCGTATGCGATGGCAGAACCGGCGAAGTCTTCGCTGTCCGCGAGCAGCTTGGCGTACGTGGCGCGGACGGGAAGGGTCTCGACGTGGTCGGGCGGCATGAGCCGCTGGTAGTCGTGGATCAGCTCGCGGCACTCCTCGGCCGCCCCGGCTGGGTCGCCCGCCTCCGCCCGGCAGTCGAGCAGGCGGCCGCGCATGTCGAGCGTACGCGGATGGTCGGCGCCCAGGGCGCGGGTATAGTCCGCGATCAGCTCTTGATAGACCGGAATCATCGTGTCCGCCTCCGCGTCGTGGGAGCGGCAGTCGGCAAGCGCGCTGCGCAGCCGGAGGGTGTCCGGGTGGTTCGGGCCCAGCACGTGGCCGTGCACGGTGATCAGGTCCTCGTACGCCGCGAGGGCTGCGGCTGTGTCGCCCGTCGCGTCCAGCTTCTCGGCGAGCAGCCTGCGGGTGCGCAGGGTCTCTGGATGGTGCGGGCCCAGTACCCGGGTCATGTCTCCCTGGAGCTCGCGGAGGTCGGCGACCGCCTTGGAGTGGTCGCCTGCCTCGCCGCGCCAGTCGGCCAGCTCTACGCGGGTGGCCAGGGTGAGAGGGTGCTCGGGGCCCAGGGCCCGTCGGCAGTCGGCGAGCAGCGCGGCGAACTCCTCGGCTGTCTGTCCCGGGTCGCCGATCACGCCCTCGATACCGAGGAGGATGCTGCGCCAGAACAGCACCTCGGGGTGGTCGGGGCCCCAGAATGGGCGCAGGGCGGCGATCATCTCCTTCAGGGCCTCGGCGGCGGCGACCGGATCGCTCTCCGCAAGGCCGTGCTGCCACATCCGGAGGAAGCTGCGGTTGCTGACGACAAGCGGGTGGTCAGGCCCGAATGTCTGCTCCAGCAAGTGGGCCGCCTCGTCTATGCCGGACTGTGCCGCGGTTGTGTCTCCCGCCTTGTCGCGCAGCAGTCCCAGGCAGTAGCGGGCATGGGAGACTTCGATGTGGTGGGCGCCCAGGATCCGTACGGCGTCGTCGATCATGTCCGCCAGCTCGGCGGCGGCTCCGGCTGGATCTCCGGCGGCGGCACGCCAGTCGGCCAGCTCGTGCCGCACCACCAGGGTGCGGTGGTGGTCGCCGCCGAACGCGGCCAGGTGCTCGTCCAGCAGCTCTCCGAACCGATCGCGGGCCCCGGCAGGATCGCCCGCCTGACCCTGCAGGTGAGCGAGCTCTATGCGCACGTCCAGGGTCATGTCGTCGAGGGGCCCAAGGTACGTACGGCAGTCGGCGAGCAGCTCCTTGTACAAGGCGGCGGCGCGCGGCGCGTCTCCCCTATGGCTGTGCAGGGAGGCGATCTGGGAGCGGACCGAGAGGGTGCTGCGGTGGTGCGGGCCCCGGGCGCGCCGGTGGTCGACGAGCAGTTCTTCGTAGTCGGCCAGCGCACCGGCCAGGTCGCCCCCGCTGATCCGGGCGTTGGCAAGTTCGCCGCGTGCGTCGAAGGTGGCGAAGTCGTCCGGCCCGACCAGGCGGGTGCAGTCCTCGGCCAGCTCCGTGTACGCCGCCACGGCCTCTGCGGGGTGTGCGACAAGCCTCAAAAAGCGGAGGGAGTTGCTGCGGCAGATGAGGGTACGGCGGTGGTCGGCGCCGTACTTTTGCGCGGAGGTGGCCGCGAGCTGCCGGTAGTGGTCCATCGATGCCTGTAAGAGCCCCGCACGGCCGAGGCTCTGGCCGGTCCGGAGCAGGACCTCGTGCACATCGTGGTCCGACCACAGCAGGTGCTCGTCATGGGACCGCAGCGTCTCGGTGTTGGCGCGGAACCGCTGGCCTGTGGCGAAGTCACGTTCCGTCTGCGGCCACGCCTGGAGCAGGGCGTCGGCCGCCGCCCGGACGGTCCGGGCCAGCAATTCCGGCGGAACCTGCTCGCGCACACTACGCTGCACCAGCCCGTGGACCTGAACAGGCTGGCCTGGCGCGTAGGTGACCAGGCTGAGCCGGTGCAGGGCGTGCAGCGCGCCTTCAGCGTCCTCGGTTGTCGCGGGGATCGGATGCCGGGTGTCGGGGGTGCGGTGGCGGGTGAGGTGGGTGAGGGCGGGTCGGCTGGTCAGGACATCGGTGGGGATGCCGTTGGGATCGAGCATCGCGGCGAGTTGGAGCATGGGGCGGGCCAGGCCGGCGGGGCGGAGCCGGTCGGCGTGTTCGATGGAGAGGGACCAAGTGGCCGCCACGGTGACGGCTTGGTCGTCGGGCAGAGCGCTGGGTTCGGGAAGCAGGTCGGCCAGTTTCCTGAGCCGGTCGGCCAGCAGACGGCGGTAGCGGTCGCAGGTGACGTTGGTGTCGATGATGTAGGCGGCGGCCTGGGCCAAGGCGAGGGGCAGCTGTCCCAGGTCGGCGGCGAGGCTGTTGATGTGGTCGGTGGGCTCGTGGCGGTCGTGCGCGGCGAGCACGGCGGTGAAATAGGCGGCGGCATCCTGGGGGGTGAACAAGCCCACCGTCACCAGGCGTCGGCCGGCGCCGGTCAGGGCGGCCTCGCGGCGGCGCGTGGTAACCAGGACACGGCCGTAGGGGCTGGCGGGCGGCCACCAGCCACGTATATCGGCCGGATCCGCGACGTCGTCCAGTACGACCAGCCACCGGCACGGCTTCTGGCCGGCCTTCGGCTCCAGCCAGGCCAGGAACGCCCGCGCGGACTGCTCAGGTTGGCTGGGGTCGGCGGCAAGGACCTCCACACCGGCCTGCGCGTAGCCGGCCGTGATCGCTGAGCGGCTGCTCGCGCTGATCCACACCAGTACGTCGACCCCGCCGCTGTCCCAGGCGGTGCGGGCGTAATCGGCAGCCAGCTGCGTCTTGCCCACCCCGCCGGTCCCGGTCAGTACCTGGCTGAGCACCGCAGTACCCCCGCTGTCGACCGCCGCCCGCAACTGGTCGACCTCGGCCCGGTGCTGGAACGACAGGGCGCGGGGCGGGATCACGCCGACCTGGTGCGGCCAGGCGGCCGGTGTGCGGGGCGCAGCGTGGTGGTGGACTTGCCCGGCGTAGCCGACGGCGATACTGCCGTGGTCGGCGAAGACGCTGCCGAAGTTGTGAGTCGGCGCGGCCGAGGCGGTACCGGGTGCGCTCAGTCCTGGTGCGGACCCGGCTGGGAAGGGTTTCCCAGTGTCACATTCCCCATGGTCACAGCGGCAGCAGACCCGTGGTCGGCCTGGACGTGCACGCTCCCGCCCACGGCCAGACCGCTCTGGCCGGCCGACACACCGCGGTGGGAGGTCGGTTGGGCCAGCAGGGTGCGCAATTCATCCACGACCCGGGCCCGCTCGATGTCCTCCAGGCTTTCCAACAGGACCTCGATCCGGCCCTGCCACGCGGCCTCCTGACGGATGCGCATCCGCTCCATCTCGGCCGGCCGCGCCGCCTCCAGCTCGCCCGCGGTCTGATCGAGGCGCTCCAGCTCGGCGTGCTCGCGCTGCGGATTTCCCCGGCCGAACCAACGGGCCACCTGCTGGCGTACCCCTGACCATGCATCTGTGCCTGCGGCCTGCACCACCGCAGTGCCTCCCGCTGCAGCCAGCGCAGTCATCGCCTCCGACAGCATCCTCGCCCTTCCCCCTGAGAGATCAGTCTGAACTGGGGCATGCGCCTGCACCTACACCGGTGCCTTCACCACGTCACTCCATCAGACACGCACCGCCGTTGTCCCTGATTCCGTCAAGAAAGCGGCCGTGGCACGGGGCCGGTCACCGTACCTATGGTGAGCTTCAGCAGGGCGTCAATGTCGAGGTCGGGCGTGGTCCGACCTTCGACGCCGCAGAGCAGCGGCAGCTGCGTGATGCCGCCGGCGCCGAGTTCCCCGGGAACGCGGCGCTCGCCTACGTCCTCGAGAACCTCGCGTCCGAGGGCATCGATCTGGACCGGTGCTGCGACTGGGAGGAGCTGCGCCAGGAGACCTGCCCGAGCGGACCGGCGAGGCCAGGACGTTGCCCAGGCACTCCCGCGGCGGCCGTCGGCCCCGGATCACGTTCATGGAGCCGGCCGAGACCCAGGTCCGCCACGTCTTCGCCAAGCTGGGGTCGACTCGCGCACGGCAGCGGTGACGGCGGCGAGGGCGCGGCGCCTGATCCGGCGCTGACCGTGCGGGACGGACGCCTGCCGGGGGAACGACCGGGCGCCGGCCGGGCGCCCGATCAGGCCGCCCCACGCCCCGCCGCGGTTCGCGGAACCCCTTCTTCAGGGGTTCGCACGGGGCCCCGGAGGTGCTCCGCGCTCAGGCCTCGCCGCGCGGGGGTTCACCGAAGAGTTCCACGGCCTTGCGGACGCCGGTGAGGCCGTTGGCGAGGGCACTGACGGAGCCGATCGAGCCGGCGATCAGCAGCAGGGAGCGGCGCAGCCGCCGTACCTCGGGGGCGCCGCCGGCGGCCATCGCGTCCAGCGACGCCAGTTCGTCCTCGGCGATGCCCCGGTCGGCGAACTCGGCCGGGTGTCCCGCGAGTTCACGACGGAGCCGGGAGACGGCGGCACGCAGCTCAGCCACCCTCGGGTCCTCGCCGCCGCCGGTGGTCGTCACACGCTTCTGCCTCATGCTCCGCAACAAAGTTCTCCCCCTCACACGGCACTGTGCGCCGAACCCCACACTCCGAACCGACCCGTCGAACGGTGGTCAGGCGCCGGGGGTCGCGGGCAAGTTAACGCCATCGCGCGCCCGGCGCGCCACTCCGTGGACGTAATTCGGTCGTCCGTGTTTCCTCGTCGGCATGAGGTATGCAGTCCTCATGACGCATACGACGCAGCCCTCCCCTCTCTCCGCACCGGTGGTGGCCGGTCTGCTGCTCGCCGCGGGCGGCGGGCGGCGCCTGGGGGGCCGCCCCAAGGCCCTGCTGTCCCACCGCGGCCGCCCCCTGGTCGAGCACGCGGTGCGCGTGCTGCGTGAGGGGGGTTGCGAGGTGATCCATGTGGTCCTCGGCGCCTCGGCCGATGCCGTACGGAAGCGGGCCGAGCTGCCGGGGTGCGTCCTCGTGGACAACCCGGAGTGGGCGGAGGGCATGGGGTCGTCGCTACGGGTGGGCCTCGGCTCGCTGGCCGCCGCGGCGCCGCCGGTGGACGCCGCACTGGTCTCCCTGGTGGACCAGCCGGGGATCGGGGCCGAGGCGGTGGCCCGGGTCCGGTCGGCGTACCGCTCGCGGGGCTCCCTGGTGGCGGCGTCGTACGGGGGGAGGCGCGGGCATCCCGTGCTCTTCGGCGCGGACCGGTGGGCGGGGATCGCGGCGGGAGCGGTCGGCGACCGGGGGGCGCGTGACTATCTGGCGGCGCACCGGGATGCGATCACCCTCGTCGACTGTTCGGATGTGGCCGAACCGTACGACATCGACACGGAGGCCGACCTGGCACACCTGGAGTGAAGGAGGTGGCACTGAGAGCCATGTTGTGTCGATCCGGAGAATCTCGACATCGACACACCTTGAACTTCCACTATGAGGAAACTAATATCCACTGTTCAGAAGCGCCTGATACCTCTGACGGCGCTCGCGGCCGTATCTCGGCGCCTGCGGCACTCCGTGCCGATACGCGACGCCCGGCGGCCGCAAGGCACCGCCCGTGAAGCCCGCTGAAGGAAGTGACAGTTCATGTCCGCACCAGCGCCGTCCCCCCTGGCCGTCGTCGAAGCCGCGCCCCTGCCGAGGCAGGAGGAGGTGCTCACCGACGCGGCCCTCGCCTTCGTGGCGGAGCTGCACCGGCGGTTCACCCCGCGCCGGGACGAGCTCCTCGCCCGCCGGGCGGAGCGCCGCGCCGAGATCGCCCGCACCTCCACGCTCGACTTCCTCCCGGAGACCGCGGCGATCCGCGCCGACGAGTCCTGGAGGGTCGCGCCGGCGCCGGCGGCCCTGAACGACCGCCGTGTCGAGATCACCGGTCCGACCGACCGCAAGATGACGATCAACGCGCTGAACTCGGGCGCCAAGGTGTGGCTCGCGGACTTCGAGGACGCCTCGGCCCCGACCTGGGAGAACGTGGTCCTGGGGCAGGTCAACCTGATCGACGCGTACACCCGGAACATCGACTTCACGGACCCGAAGTCGGGCAAGTCGTACGCCCTGAAGCCCGCCGACGAGCTGGCCACGGTGGTCATGCGGCCGCGCGGCTGGCACCTGGAGGAGCGCCACCTGACGTTCGAGGGCCGCCCGGTCCCCGGCGCGCTGGTCGACTTCGGCCTGTACTTCTTCCACAACGCCAAGCGCCTCATCGAGCTCGGCAAGGGCCCGTACTTCTACCTGCCGAAGACGGAGTCGCACCTGGAGGCCCGCCTCTGGAACGACATCTTCGTCTTCGCGCAGGACTACGTCGGCATCCCGCAGGGCACCGTGCGCGCCACCGTCCTGATCGAGACGATCACGGCCGCGTACGAGATGGAGGAGATCCTCTACGAGCTCCGCGACCACGCGGCGGGCCTCAACGCCGGCCGCTGGGACTACCTCTTCTCCATCGTGAAGAACTTCCGTGACGGCGGTGCCAAGTTCGTCCTGCCGGACCGCAACGCGGTCACGATGACGGCCCCGTTCATGCGCGCGTACACCGAACTCCTCGTCCGCACCTGCCACAAGCGCGGCGCACACGCGATCGGCGGCATGGCGGCCTTCATCCCGTCACGGCGCGACGCCGAGGTCAACAAGGTCGCGTTCGAGAAGGTCAAGGCGGACAAGGACCGCGAGGCAGGCGACGGTTTCGACGGCTCCTGGGTCGCCCACCCCGACCTGGTCCCGATCGCGATGGCCTCCTTCGACGCGGTCCTCGGCGACAAGCCGAACCAGAAGGACCGCCTCCGCGAGGACGTCTCCGTGGCGCCCGGTGACCTGATCGCCATCGACTCGCTCGACGCCAGGCCCACCTACGACGGTCTGCGCAACGCCGTCCAGGTCGGCATCCGCTACATCGAGGCGTGGCTGCGCGGCCTCGGCGCCGTCGCCATCTTCAACCTGATGGAGGACGCGGCCACCGCCGAGATCTCGCGCTCGCAGATCTGGCAGTGGATCAACGCGGGGGTCGAGTTCGAGCACGCCGGAGAAACCGTGACGGCCACTCCCGAGCTGGCCCGCAAGGTCGCGGCGGAGGAACTGGCCGCGATCCGCGAGGAGATCGGCGAGGAGGCCTTCGCGGCCGGCAAGTGGCAGCAGGCCCACGACCTGCTTCTGCACGTCTCGCTCGACGCCGACTACGCCGACTTCCTGACGCTCCCGGCGTACGACCAGTTGACCGGCTGACCGGCTGATCACCCGACCGAGCTGAACGACTGACGGCTGACCGCACAGCGGCCGAACAGTCCCCGCGAACAGGCTCCGCCCCCGGTGTACGCACAGCACCGGGGGCGGAGCCGATTTTCGCTCCGGGGCGTTTCACAGGGCATGTGACGCAACCGAGATCAACCGCTACCTAGCGGTAACAAGCCACGGCGTGCCAGATTCCGCATGCCACCGGCCGGCGGCTGTCCCCCACTCCTCTGCACCGACGCAGGAGCACACAGCCATGCGCTCTTCCCCCCGCCGCGCCGTTCGCGGGCTTCTCGCCCTGTCCCTCGCCGCCGCCGCGCTGACGGCCGCCGGGGCCGCCTCCCCCGCCGCGGCGAGCCCCGGTTCCGGGCCCACCGCCATCGTGTCCATGGGCGACAGCTACATCTCCGGCGAGGCCGGGCGCTGGCAGGGCAACAGCCTCACCACGAGCGGCAGCCGCAACGGAACCGACCGGGCATGGACGGGAAGTACGTACGATCCCAGCCGTGTCTACGGGACCACGGCCGCCAACGGGTGCCACCGGTCGGACTCGGCGGAGGTGCGCGGCGCGACCGGGATCGCGTCGGCGCTGATCAATCTGGCCTGCTCCGGCGCCACGACCCAGAACGTCTTCAGGGCCGCGAGCGGCGGGCTGTCGTACAAGGGCGAGGCTCCGCAGGCCGACCAGCTCGCCCCCATCGCCGCCTCGCACGACGTCGAGATGATCGTGCTGTCGATCGGAGGCAACGACCTGGGCTTCGCCGACATCGTCACGAAGTGCGCGACGGACTACATCGTCTGGTACTCGTACTGCCACGACGATCAGCAGCAAGTCGTCGACGCGAAGATCGACGGGGTGATGGCCAAGGTCGGCAAGTCCGTCGACGAGATCCGGGCGGTGATGACGACGGCCGGCTACGCCGCCTCCGACTACCGGATCGTGCTCCAGTCGTACCCCTCGCCCATCCCGCGTGCCGCGGAGAACCGGTACGCGGAGAGCGGCTGGAGCCGCACCGACACGGGCGGCTGCCCGTTCTGGAACCGGGACTCCGACTGGGCGCGAGACTCGCTCGTGCCCCAGATCGCGAACCGTCTCAAGGGCGTCGCCTCGGCGAAGGGCGTCCAGTTCATGGATCTGCGCGACATGCTCCAGGGCCGCGAGGTGTGCGCGAAGGCGAGCAAGCAGGTCAGCTCGACCGTACCGGCCTCGGCCACGAGCAGTGAGTGGGCGCGCTGGATCGACCAGAACGAGACCCAGGGGCCCCTCCAGGAGAACATGCATCCCAACTACTACGGCCAGTTGGCGCTCGGCCGCTGTCTCGCGTTGATCCACGCCCGGCCCAGCGGCGACCACAGCTGCCGCAACACGGCGGGGACGGGAGCCTCCGGGATGTATCTGACGACCGTGTCCTGACCCCTGCCCGCGGTGGGTTCAGCGGGTGCGGCGGCGTGCCCCTCGCCGTGCCCGCCCCTTCTTCGGCGCCGGCACGCCGATGCCCAGAGGGGGCAGGACCCGCTCGGCCCGGTGCGGGTCGGCCGCCGTCATCTCCTTGACCAGGGCGGGGGCGCCGCCCGGCCAGTCCGCGGCCGCGGCGTCCAGGAGGGTCCGCCCGTCCGCGCGGCGCAGCCGGTCCAGGAGCAGGACGGCCTGGGCGGACAGCGGGACGCGGGCCTCGTCCGCGGGCTCGCCACGAGCGTGCAGGACCTCGAACGCGTAGGCGCCCATCACAGGGTCGCCGAGGGCGTCCCGCAGGGCCTCGGAGGGCGCGGCGCCGGTGTCGAGGAAGCCGAAGAGGGCCCGGGTGTCGGCGGCCTCCCAGGTGCCGGCGTTCACGGTGCCGAAGGCCGCGAGGAGCTGTGACCAGGCCTCGACGGTGTCCCCGCGCGCGTGGAGCCAGTCGGCCAGCACGCGCCCGGCGGCGGAGGCGGACCAGCCCTCGGCGGCCGCGACCACGGTGGGGGCGTCCCAGGCCGCGACCTCGGCGGCGTCGGGGGCGGCGACATGGCCGACCCGCAGGAGGTAGCGGACCACCTCGATGCCCTGGACGGTGAGGCCGAAGGCGTCGCCCGTACGGAAGACCATGCCGGTGGCCGCGAGCCGGTCGACGGTCTCGGCCATGGCCCGCGCGGGGGCTTCGAGGCGGACGCGGTCGGCCTCGGTGACGGAGACCGCCGTTCCGCAGAGCCGCGACAGCTCCTCCGCCGACGGCACCTCGTACCCGTCGGGCGCCTCTGCGGGGACCAGGACCGGGGCGTCCTCCTGGCGCGGGTCCACGGGCCAGTCCTCGAACTCGGCGGCCCTGCGCGCGACGGACTCGGCGCAGGATCCGCGCTGGTAGAGCGCGTAGAGCAGATGGGCCGCCTCGCCGTCGTACAGTCCGCCGCTCTCGCCCTTCATCTCCTCGACGGCCGTGGCCAGCCGGTCCGCCCCGGCTTCGACGGAGCGTTGGGGGTCGTGAGCCTCCACGGGCGGGGGCGGCAGCGGGGCCCAGGCGTCGCCGTAGTAGTTGAGGTGCTCGTCGAGGAGGGTGTCGGCGAGGGTGAGGTGCGGGAAGGCGTCCGGCCCCGGCGCCAGGTGCGCGTACGGGCCGGCGAGGGCTTCCGCGAGCCCTTCCGCGGTCCAGCGGTCGACCAGCCGGCCGCCCACCTGGCTCACCCCGTGCGACACGTCCCCGTCGGACAGCAACGGCCCGGCGGGCGACGGCGTCTCGGCGTCCCGCACGTACGCCGCGCTCAGCAGCTCTGCGAGCACCATGTCGGCGAGGAGGCTCCGGTTCATCAGGTCGGCCCGGTGCAGCCCGTCCGGCGGCGTCACGCCCTGGTGGGCGGCGATCCAGGCCTGTACGGCACCGGGATCGGCGGGGTCGGCGCCGTCGGCCCGCAGGAGCGAGGCGTACCAGCGCTGCCAGGTGAGGTTGCCGGGATCGTTCATCGCCCGCTCGAAATCGGGCACGGTCTCCTCGATCGCGGCCACGATCCGCGCCTGCCGTTTCGCGTTGAGCCGCCCGGCCTCCCGCACCCGCTCGGTGAGGGCGACCAACACGGCCGGGTACGCCTTCAGCTCCTCGGGCGTTGCGTAGACGAACGCCGGCGCGTCCTCCACGAGCAGATGCCGCACGAACCCGACGGTCGGCTCCGGCATGCCGCTCCGGCGATCCGCCCCGCGCAGCGCCAACAGACTCAGCACGGCGTCGGCGGCGCGGACGGACGGGGGGTCGCGGAGCTCCGGGGTCCCGTCGAGGAACGCGTCGAGTCCGGTGTTGGTGAGCACGGTGCCTGCCACGCCTTCAAGGGTAGTTCCGGCGGGGGCCGGACGCCGACGGCGCGGCGGCGCCGTCATGGGACGACAACGGTCCGCTGGGCGGAGAAGTCACCCCAGGTGCCGTCGGGGAGCCTGGCGCGGAGTTTGACGCTGAAGCGGGTGCCCGGCGGGTCGGTGACGGTGAGGGTGTAGGTGGCGCGGCCGGGGGGCGGTGCGGCGCCCCAGATGATGGTGGTGGCGAACTTCTCGTTCAGGTGGAGCTGGTGCTCCCTGACTGGGGCGCCGGTCTTCGGCGGGGTCCAGGTCAGGGTGATCTCGCCCCTGGTGGCCGTCGCCTTCAGGTCCGTGGGTGCGGTGCTGCGTGTGGCGCCGGGGGCCGGGGCGGTGGTCAGGTCGGCGGGGGTGCTGTCCGGTGAGGAGTTCTCGGCGGCGTCGCGGGCACGGACGGTGAAGGAGTAGATCGTGCCGGGGCGCAGGCCGGTGAGGCGGGCGGTGGTGGCCGTGCCGGAGACGGTGTGGACGCGGGAGTCCGCCTGGTAGATGTCGTAGGCGGTGACGCGGGTGTCGTCGCGGGCCGGTGCCCAGGTCAGGGTGGCCGCGTGGCTGCCGTCGGCGGTGGCGCGCAGGGCTGTCGGGCGCGAGGGGGCGGTGCGGTCCTCGGCCGTCGCCGCGAGGGTGGTGGCGGGGACGGCGGCGCTGTGCGGGGAGCGGTTTCCGGCCGCGTCGCGGGCGCGGACGGTGAAGGCGTACCGGGTGGCGGGGGTGAGGCCGAGGACGTCGGTCATGAGAGTGGTGGCGGGGAGGTCCTTGACCTTGCGGCCCTGCTGGTAGACCTCGTATGCGGTGACGGCGCGGTCGTCGGTGGCCGGGCTCCACATGACGTGGACGGTGTGCGCGCTGCCCGCGGAGGCGGTGACTCCGCTGGGGGTGGTGGGGGCGCTGGTGTCCTTCGCCGGGCCGCCGCCACAGGCGGCGAGGCAGAGTACGGCGACGCACAACAGGGCTGTGGCGAGCGGGCGTTGCATGGGAGTGGCTCCGTCCGTCGACATGGTCCAGACCTTTATTGCACCTGGGGGCGGTGCACGACAAGAGGGCGGTGCGGGGTCGTTGTCAGTGGGGTGCGCTTCACTTGATTCGTCACTCTCCGTGACCGAATCGAGGGGGGAATCATGACGGATCGTGCGACCTATGTGACGCTCGTCGGGCTGCGTGAGCGCGGCTGGACCGACGCGATGGTGCGGGACCTGCTGGGCCAGCCCGACGTGCAGGGCCGCGACCCACGGCGGTGGTCGATCGCGCCGGTGCGGCTCTATCTGCTGGCGCGGGTGGAAGCGGTGGAACGGACACCCGAGTTCGGGCAGTGCGCGGCCGCCTCGGGGACGAGGTCGTCGGCGGCCGGAGCGGGGGCGGAGCGCCGGCGCCGGGCGGTGCTGGCGGCGATCCGGGCGGAGCCGATCGAGGTGCCGCGCCTTCCGGCGGCGGAACTGGAGCGCAGGGCGGTGCGCCATCGGCATCTGCTCGGGGCCCGCGGCCCGGGCGGGGTGGTGGCGGGGGCGCTGGTGCGGTGGCAGGTGAGCTATCTGCGGCACGCGCTGTCGCGGTACGACACGCTGCTGGACGGCCTGTACGGCGCGACGGGACGGGCGGAGGCCGAACGTCTGCTGCGGACGCGGCTGTACGAGGCGATCGCGAAGGCGTATCCCGTGCTGGCGCGGGAGTGCCGACGGCGGATCGAGGCGGAGCGGTGAATCCGGTCGCGCGTCCGTCGGGCCCCGGCGATGAGTTCCGGCGGGCCGGGCAGTCTGCCCTGCATGGAGAAGACGGCACACATCGATCTGGGAGCTGCCGCGGAGCGCGTCGCGCGGCTCGCGGCGGACATCGGGGACGAACGGCTCGGGGACCCGACACCGTGCCCCGACTACGCGGTACGGGAGTTGCTCGCCCACCTTGCCGGGCTGAGCGTGGCCTTCCGCGACGCGGCCCGAAAGGACTTCGGCCCGACGACGAACACCCCGCCCGGCTCCGCCCTGCCGGTGCTGGAGGACGACTGGCGCACGGCGCTGCCCAAGGCGCTGGACGAACTCGCGGCGGCCTGGCGGGAGCCCGGCGCCTGGGAGGGGGACACGCGGGCGGGCGGGGTCGATCTGCCGGCTTCCGTGATGGGCCGGATCGCCCTCGACGAGCTGGTGATCCACGGCTGGGACCTGGCCCGTGCGACAGGGCGGGAGTACGAAGTGGGCGACGAGGAACTGGCGGCCTGCGAGGAGCTGTTGACGCCCTCGGACGACTCCTCCGGAGACGAGGGCTTCTTCGGCCCGGTCGTCCCGGTCCCCGAGGACGCGCCTCGCCTCGACCGCGTGATCGGCCTCAGCGGCCGCGACCCGGGCTGGCGCCCGGCCTGAGCCGGGGGAAGGACCGGGGCGGCGCCCGACATCGTCCTCAGGAGGTGCCTGCCCGCAGCCGTGCCGCTGCGCGGCAGGCCGCCGGGACGGGGGCGATCAGGGGAATCGTGAAGCGAGGGCGCAGGGACTCCGCCGCGGCGGCGAGGGGGCCGCCGCCGATGACGACGGACCGTGCGCCGTCCCGTACCACGCACTGCTCCACGGCGCGGGCCAGGCTCTCGCGGAGTGAGTCCGGGTGGGACGCCAGGTGTTCGGGGGCGCCCTCGGTCAGGCGGAGGCCGGTGAGGAGGGGGGTGAGGCCGAGGCGGGCGACCCGGCGGGCGATGGCGTCCGCCAGGAGGGGCGTCGTCGTCGCGATGCCGAAGGGGGTCCGGCCGGCGGACGCCTCCAGGAGGGACGCCTCGCCGATGCCGATGACCGGGACGTCGGCCACGGCCCGGAGCTCGTCCAGGCCCGGGTCGCCGAAGGCGGCCACCAGCAGGGCCGCGCAGTCGCCGGCGGCCAGGGCGCGGCGGCCGGCGGCGACGACCTCGGGCGCGGCGGCCCGGAGCGCCGCCGGGTCGGTGAGCATGCGCGGGCCGCGCGCCACGGTCACCCCGCGCACCGGGACCGACGGCCCCAGCGTGCGCCGGGCGATCGCGGTCATCATCGCCGTCGTGGCCCGGGAGGTGTTGGGGTTGACGAGCACGACCGCACGCGCGCGGCCGGCCCCCGCGTCGGACGCGGGAGCCGGCTCCACGGACGGACGGGGCGCGCTCAGTGGACGTGCGCCGCCTTGGCCGTGCGGGTCTCGGAGATCTCCTCACCCGGCTCCATGGGCGCCGTGACGGTGTCGTCGTCCCGGCGCTTGCCCAGGTGGTTGAAGACCAGGTTCAGCAGGACCGCCGCCACACAGCCGGTCGAGATGCCCGAGTCAAGGATGATCTTCGCGGTCTCCGGGAAGGCGTGGTAGAACTCCGGCTCCGTGATCGGGATGATGCCGACGGCCAGCGAGACCGCCACGATCAGCACGTTGTTGTCCTTCTCCAGACCGGCCTTGACCAGCGTCTGGATACCGCTCGCCGCGACCGAGCCGAAGAGGACGACCCCCGCCCCGCCGAGCACCGGCCGCGGAACGACCGAGATCAGGGAGGCCATGACCGGCGACAGGCCCATCAGGACCAGGACGCCGCCACCGCAGGCGACCACGAAACGGCTGCGGATCTTCGTCATCGCGACCAGACCGATGTTTTGGGCGAAGGCGCTGCACATGAAGCCGTTGAAGAGGGGGCTGAGCGCCGAGCCGAGGGTGTCGGCACGCAGTCCGGCGGCGATGGTCTTCTCGTCCGCCGGCCGGTCGACGATCTCTCCGAGCGCCAGCATGTCGGCGGTCGACTCGGTCATCGACACCAGCATGACCACGCACATCGAGATGATCGCGGCGAGGGCGAACTGCGGTGCGCCGAAGTGGAACGGTGTCGGGAAGCCGACGATGTCCGCCTCCGTCACCGGGCTGAAGTCCGTGACACCGAAGGGAATCGCCATCAGGGTGCCGATGACCAGACCGACGAGGACGGCGATCTGCTTCAGGAAGCCGCGGGTGAAGCGCCGCAGCACCAGGACCACCACGAGGGTGAGGCCGGCGAGGGTGAGGAACGTGGTCGAGCCGTAGTCCTCTGCCGCCGGGTTGGGACCTTGGGCCCAGCCGAACGCGACCGGCAGCAGCGAGACACCGATGAGGGTGATCACGGTGCCCGTGACCACCGGCGGGAAGAAGCGGACCAGCTTGGAGAAGTACGGGGCGGCGATGAAGCCGAGCACACCGGCGACGATGATCGCGCCGAAGATGATCGGCAGCACGTCGGCCTTGTCGTCGGTGGTGTCGACGATCGCGAGCATCGGGGCGACACCGGCGAAGGTGACGCCGTTGACGAACGGCAGTCGGGCGCCGATCTTCCACACGCCGAGCGTCTGGAGGAAGGTCGCGAGTCCGGCGGTGAAGAGACTGGCTCCGGTGAGGAACGTCAGCTCGGTGCCGGAGAGTCCGACGGCCGCTCCGACGATCAGCGGCGGGGCCACCACTCCCGCGTACATGGCGGCCACGTGCTGCAGACCGCTGGTGAACATCTTCAGGGGCGGCAGAGTCTCGTCGACCGGATGCTTCCGGTCTTCGGGGTCGGCGGCGCTTTCATCCTGTGCATCGTTGCGAACCCTGGGCGTGGCGGCCACGGCGGTTCCTCCGGTCGGTTACACGTCGGCGGTGACGAGGGTGTCAGGGAGGTGGTGCAAAGTGGTGCGGTTGCTGCGCCTCACGGTGTGCGGCTCATGAGGAAGTGCGTTCGCGTCGGCCTGGGGGCGCCACGCTCAGGTGTCCCGGGAGGGTGGACACGACGTCGACCGTCCGGGGGGCGCCGTACCTCTTTTCGTACGGACACCCCCCGTCCAGCCGGCCACGGGCCCCGCTCGGGTCCGTGGCGACCGACCGAGGGCCGTCCCCCTCGGTCGGACTCCATGGGGAGGTCAGCCCTGGGCCGCGATGCGGGCCAGGCGCTGTGCCTCCGCGCGCGCGTCGCGGGCGATCGCCTCTTCGTCCGCGAACAGCAGGCGGTTGTTCTCGACGATCTGCCTGCCGTTGACGAACGAGGCCGTCACCGGGGCGGCAGCGCCGAAGACGATGGCGGTGACCGGGTCGGCGATCGAGGAGTGCCCGATGCCGTCGATCTTCCACAGGACGAAGTCGGCGAGCTTGCCGGCCTCCAGCGAACCGATCGCGTCGGCGCGGCCGAGGACCTGCGCACCGCCGTACGTCCCCAGGCGCAGGGCCTGGCGGGCGTTGAGCGCGGCCTCGCGGTGGGCGCCGAGGCGGTTGATGAGGAGCGCGTTGCGCAGCTCGGTGTGGAGTTCGCCCGACTCGTTGGAGGCGGTTCCGTCCACGCCGAGGCCGACCGGCACGCCCGCCTTGAGCATGTCGGGGACGCGGGCGATGCCGGCGGCCAGACGCGCGTTGGAGGAGGGGCAGTGCGCGACACCGGTCTTCGTACGGGCGAAGGCGGCGATGTCGGAGTCGTTCATGTGGACGCAGTGCGCCATCCACACGTCCTCGCCGAGGAAGCCGGTCGACTCGAAGTAGTCGGTCGGGCCCATGCCGAAGAGCTCGTGGCAGAACTTCTCCTCCTCGACCGTCTCCGAGCCGTGCGTGTGCATCCGCACCCCGAGGCGGCGCGCCAGCTCGGCGCCCTGCTTGAGCAGCGCGGTGGAGACGGAGAAGGGCGAGCAGGGCGCGACGGCGACCTGGGTCATCGAGTCGAAGGAGGCGTCGTGGTGCTTCTTCACCGTCTCCTCGGTCGCGGCCAGCGCGCCCTCGGTCGTCTCGACGGCGAAGTCCGGCGGCAGGAAGCCGTCCTTCTCGCTCATGTCCATCGAGCCGCGGGCGAGGGTGAAGCGCACGCCCATCTCGGAGGCGGCACCGATGATGGCGCCCGACAGGTCGCCGGAGTTCTTCGGGAAGACGTAGTGGTGGTCCATCGCGGTGGTGACACCGCCACGGGCCATCATCGCCAGCGAGCCCTGGGCGGCGACGCGCACCATCGACTCGTCGATCCGCGACCAGGTCGGGTAGAGCGCGACCAGCCAGTTGAAGAGGTTGTGGTCGGTGGCCAGGCCCCGGGTGATCCACTGGTAGAAGTGGTGGTGCGTGTTGATCAGACCGGGCGTCACCAGGTGTCCGGTGGCGTCGATCCGGCGGACCACGTTCTCCAGGCCCTCCGGCGCCTTGCCGGCGCCGATGGACTCGATCTTGTTGCCGGCGACGACGAGGTGGCCGGAGGCGTACTCGGTGTCGTTGGCGTCCACGGTCGCGATCGCACAGTTCTCGATGACGATGCGCTGGGCTGCCGAAGGTGCTGCCATGGCGGTGCTTCCTTCATTCCTCGGGGGTGGTGTGGGCACGGCAGGACCCTAGGAGGATTTGAGTGCCGGAGCCGTGTGACCGCTCCGGGTGCCGAGATGGTGGAAGAAGAGATTGAGCGTGACGGCGACGAGCGCGCCGGCGCTGATGCCGGAGCCGAGCACGGTCTGCGCCCAGGCCGGGAATTCGGCGTAGAAGGTGGGAGCGGCGAGCGGGATGATGCCCGCTCCGAGCGCGACGGCCACCAGGATGATGTTGGAGCTGTCGTCGAGGCCCGCTTCGGACAGCGTGCGGATGCCGGAGACGGCGATCGAGCCGAAGAGGACGATGCCGGCGCCGCCGAGGACGGGCATCGGGACCATGGAGACGACCGCGCCGAGGACGGGGAAGGCACCGAGGACGAGCAGGGCTCCACCGGCGACCGCCACGACGTAGCGGGAGCGGACCCGGGTCAGCGAGACGACGCCGACGTTCTGGGCGAAGGCCGAAGTGGGGAAGCCGCCGAAGACGGGCCCGAGCAGGGTGGCGATGCCGTCCGTCCGCAGGCCCCGGGTGATGGTCCTCCCGTCGCTCCTGCGCTCGCAGATCTCGCCGAGGGCGAGCATGCCGGCGCTGGACTCGGTCATCAGGACGAGCATCACGATGCACAGCGAGAGGATCGCGGCGGGCTGGAACTCGGGGGCGCCGAAGGCGAAGGGGCCGGGCAGCGCGGCGACGGGCGCTTCACTGAGGGCGCTGAAGTCGGCCATGCCGAAGGGGATCGCGGCGAGCGTTCCGATGAACAGGCCCAGCAGCAGGGCGATCTGCTTGACGAATCCCTTGCCGAAGCGCTGGAAGAGCAGGATCACGACGAGCGTGAAGGCGGCCAGAGCGAGGTACTTGGTGGCGCCGAAGTCGGCGGCCTCTTTGTTCCCTCCCTGGGCCCAGCTCACCGGCACGGGCATCAGGGTCACTCCGATGAGGGTGATCACGACGCCGGTGACGAGCGGGGGGAAGAAGCGGAGCAGCCGGCCGAAGAACGGGCCGACGGCGAGGCAGAAGACTCCGGCGACCATCACCGCGCCGTAGATGGCGGGCAGTTGGTGACCGGGGGCGCTGGTCTCGGCGATCGCCAGCATCGGCGCGATACCGGCGGAGGAGGCCGCGTTGACGAACGGGAGCCGGTTGCCGGCGAAGCGTCCGGCCCCGATGGTCTGCAGGATGGTGGCGCAGCCCGCGATCAGCAGGCTCGCGGCGATGAGCCGGGTCATTCCGGCGGCGTCCAGGCCGACCGCCTGGCCGATGATCAGCGGAGGGGTGACGACGCCCGCGTACATGGCGGCGATGTGCTGGAGCGCGGCGGGAACCAGCCGCGCGGCGGGAAGCTTCTCGTCCACCGGGTGGACGGGTGGCGTCCTCGTCTCCGGTGGGGTGGGACAGGGGCCTTCTGCGGATGCCGGCCCCACTGCGGGCTGTGCCATGGGTAGGTCCCTCCGGTCTGGTGGCGGCCCCCGCCCGACTGCGGGCGGGCGGGGGCCCCAACCCCCCCGGTCTCCACCAACCCCGACGCCGACGGCGAACACGCCCCG